>NZ_QMFZ01000027.1:0-132328 GCF_003294055.1 Burkholderia reimsis | reverse complement strand
TGCGCGAGATCTTTGGAGCGGATGCGGCGCTTTACTCCAAGGTGACGCAGTATGGCTCCGTTTATCAGATCATCGACAGCACGACTGTGGTTGCGGCATCGGCAAAGCTCGTTGATCTGAAGAGCGGCGACGTGCTTTGGCAGGGCAATGGGCGGGCGACGGGTAAGGAAATGGGCAACAACGTCAACGTGGGCGCATTCGGGATCGTCGGCGTGCTGGTCCAGGCCGCTGTCAAGCAGGTCGCGCATTCGTTGTCGGATGAAGGCCATGCTGTTGCGGCGCTGACGAGCAATCGACTTCTGTCCGCTGGGCCGCCGAACGGCTTGCTGTATGGTCCGAGGTCGCCAAAGCACGGAACGGACTGAGAGCATCTTCCTGGTGTGAGCTCACACGGCGCTGTGTGAGCTCCTCATCAGAATCAGCGTAAGAGAATTGGATGCGCAGGTGCCGGGCAACGATCCGGCGTACAGGCGCTTGCGCTTGATGCGGCGGTGAGTTACCTCGCGACGCGTGGTGCGGTTGGCCCGTGAGCAAGTTGCTTCGGTTGGTTCCGATGTTCGATGGTTTCGACGAAACAATACCTTAGTCAGTTATGGCGCGTACGGGTGAACAGGCGTTCCAACAGGTTGCGAATACTGCAAAGGCAGCCGGCCTTACGTTAATGGCGTCCGAATGGGGCGGCGCCGACGCTTGCTACCTTTTCATGTGTTCAAAAGGGCACAAGTTTGAGCGGCGCGCAACTTCCATTCTGTATAAAAATGCGACCACGTGTCCCGAGTGCAAATGCGAAGCGCTGCGTGATCGATGGATGGCAATAGTCCAGGAGCGCGGAGGAGAGCTTGTCGGTGACGAATTCACGACCGTAGCAAGGCGTTATCGCCTGCGCTGTGCAAAGGGGCACGAATGGGAAGCGTTGGGGCAGCATATCGTCGCCGGCCGCTGGTGCCGCCGTTGCGTGGCTGAAGCCAACTCAGCACGCCTATTGGATCGGGAGGGGCTTGCCCGCCTGCAAGCAGCGGCACGGAGCAAAGGCGGTCGTTGTCTCGCGACGGAATATGTGGGTAGGGCGGCACGCTACGAAATGGAATGCTCGTGCGGTCACCGCTGGCAGACCAAAGGCGGGCTTGTTTTAGACGGTCATTGGTGTCCAGCGTGCGCGAGAAAGGAAAGTGCCGAACAACAGCGCAGATCCGATGGCCTACAGCGATTGCAAGCAGCTGCGGCGTCAAGAGGCGGCATTTGTCTGAGCGAAACCTATATCGGTCTGATGTCTCGATACAGGTTTCGTTGTGCAGCCGGCCATGAGTGGCAAAGCTTTGCCGGCGCAATATTGGGCGGGACATGGTGTACGGCATGTCGATTCGACGACGCGGGCGCGGTAGCGTTTGAGCGATTGCATGCCACTGTTACGGCACTGGGTTGGCGATGTCTCTCTGGCACCTGGGCCGGCTACAACGAGCGGTATGAATTCGAATGCGAGAAAGGCCATCGATTTACTCGCAATGCAATGGCGCTACTGTACCGAGGCGAGCAAGCTCGTTGTGAGGCATGCGATGCAGACGAGATTGAAGCACGTTGGCTGGCGACTATCACCGATCGCCGTGGCGTGCTCCTCAATGGACCGTTCAGCGGATTATTGAAACGTTACCGCCTCCGCTGTGCCGAAGGGCACGAGTGGGAGACGACTGGCGAGCTGATCCGTAGGGGCAAATGGTGTCCGGAATGCGGACGAGTGAAATCGGCAGAATGCAATGTTCTGGCCGATGGGCTTGCGAGATTGCAGGCGATTGCTTTACAGCATGGTGGCCGGTGCTTGGCTGCGCAGTACACGCGTAGTCGGGATCATTACCCGTTCGAATGTGCGAAAGGCCATCGATGGAAGGCGTCTGGACAAATGGTGGTGACCGGGCATTGGTGTCCGAAATGTGCGGGTCTTGCGCGACGTCTTACGCTCGAAACCATGCAGGCAATTGCGAGGGAGCGCGGCGGGCTGTGCCTGTCCGACGAATACCGAGGCGCACACGTGAAACTGACCTGGGAGTGCCATCGAGGGCATGTCTGGCAGTCGTCACCGGCGAACGTCAAGAACAAGGGGCGTTGGTGTCCCAATTGCGCGTTTCTTGAAATGACGAAGGACCCGAAGAAGCGTCTGAAGTGGGATTACGAGGGCAGGGACTGATCGGGTAAGCTGACTAGCTCAGGCAATGTGAAAGGGTAGGCAAGTGGGAAGAAGTACGATGCGACGTGGTGGGCGCGCTGGGCTGGCGAAAGAGATGTTGTTGCCGCTGTCGACTGGAAAGGTGCGATCGTTGTCGCTGGAGAACCATATGGCGCTGGCTGTGGTTCGTTCTGGAGACGGGGATTGTGACCAGGTCGTTTGCCTGCTACGTGTAGTCTATCTCGCGTTCTTCATGCGAGGCGAGACGGCTTCGGGTTCCGAACTGGACTTGTATCGGCGCGCAGAGGCTGCGCTAGATGCTTGTATTGCACGTGCAGAGCGTGGCGAAGCGTGGGCGCTTCGCGAAAACGAAGTGAGGGATGTTGAGCGGGTGTTGATCGCGCACGACGAGCAATTGGCCGCGGTGCCGAAGCACCGCTACCTCGCGGCATGGGATCGGATGCAACGATTTGTTGTGGGCACCGCCGGGCGGTCGCCGATTCCTGTAGCGGAAGTAGCCGTGTTATAGACCGGGCGAAGTATCAGTGAATGAGACTGCGTTGAGTGGCCGACGAAGTTTAACCTTCGAGCGTCTCGAACTGGATTTGCGCTTGCTCGAGTATCCAAGATTCGATTTTGCAATGCCACATGCGTAGCATGTCGAGGGGGCGACGACGGTAGTGTTTTTCCGCAAGAGCACTTGGTTTGTGGCCTTGAATTTGGGCTACAACTCCAACTGGAACTTCACACCACTCGGACAGAGTCCCGAAGGAACGACGCAGTCCGTGCAGGGTTACATGCGAGAGGCCCGCGGCCTGAATCGCTTGGTTGTGCGCGTAACGCGGCTCTTCAATATGTCCGCTTTTCGATGCGGAGCTTGCAAACACCCAGGCGGAGGGACTCCATGTCTTGCCTTCTGCTTGGAGGGCTGCAAGTACCGATTTGCTAGGCGGCGTGTCGTTGAGGCGCTTCAGCTCTCGAAGTAGCGACGCGTAATATGGGGTGAGCGGAATGACCCGGCCAGTCTTGACCTCGATCTTGTCATTTAGGCGGATGCTGTTCCATTCGAAATCTACGTCGTCCCAGCGAAGTTCGGCGAGCTCTTCGCGGCGAGGCCCATTGAGTAGAAGGCCTTGTAGGTATACGGAGACGACGAAGTTCGGAAGCGCTCGGACGGCTGTGAACCATGCGCGAAGCTGTTCGCGCTGCAAGCTGTCCCCTTCCTTCGTATTCGTACTGGGCAAGAGCGCTTTGACCTTCGTGGACGAGTAGCAATCACCAGGAATCAGGCCGGCAAATCTTTCTTGGCTATCGCACCAACGGACAAGCGCCTTGATGACTCGATACGCGTACGCAGCACTTGTTGGCCGTTCCGCCGTCTCAATCTTGAGCCATTCGGCCATTCCTGCACCATTTAGCTCCGTGAGCTTCACGCGCATCAACGAGTACAATGGTCCACGAGTGGTCGGTCCCTTGCCGCGTTTTTTGGCGTCGCCGCCAGCTGCGGACAGCTTACGGTGATCTTCGATGTACTGCGTTGAACGAGGGCGTTTTGTCTTCGGTGAAATTTGGGTGCGTAGGTCGTCCAGATACGCCTCCCACGCATCGGCAAAAAGCACGTCCTTCCGACGGGCTTCCATTTGTCGCGCTTCATGTGCGGCTCTTTGTTCCGCGCTGACTTCCCGAGGGTCCTTTCCGGCATCAATGAGCAGGGCAAGACGAGCTGCTTCTGCCCGAGCTTTGCCGAGGTCCCATGAACGAGGATCGCCAATTGTCACCCGTATGGTCTTGCCGAAGAGTCGCGATTCAAATACGTACGAGCGGGCTCCTGATTTCGTGACCCGCAGTCCCAACCCGGGACTTTTGGCATCCCAATGGATCGTCTGCTGTTTCCCGGCTTCGCATTGAAGCGAACTTACCCTTTCCGTCGTGAAATTCACCTTGGACATTACTGGCCCCGACATAACTGTCTTGAAAGGCTGCCTACACGTATCGATGTAGGCGGCGTGTAGGCAAATTATGGGATGCTTGATCAATCCGAGTCAACGAAATATCATCGGGTGTTCCTGGGTAAGCCTTTATTTTTCTTGGTCGCAGTGCCTACATGGATTTAGGTCAACCTCGAAGAACATCAAAGCTCTGTGATTTGTAATCATCAGGTGGCGGGTTCGAGTCCTGCAGCCGGCACCAAACACTAGTTTCAAGTAGTACCCGGAAGTCCCAAAACCCGCGTCCAGCCTAGCGCTGACGCGGGTTTTTTGTTTCAGGACGTCCCGTGAGAGGCCGGGGCATCCCCAAAATTTGGGGGTAAGATTCGGGGTATGACTTCCGGGATTTGGGGGTATGCCGTACCCCCGACGAACAATGAAAACCAAACCTCTTACCGACGCCAAGTGCCGCAACGCTAGATTCGATGAGGCCGGGGGAAACAAACTCTTCGACGGCGGCGGCCTGTATCTCGATCTGCGCTCCAGTGGTTCGAAGAAATGGCGGCTCAAATACCGGTTCAATGGCAAAGAAAACCTGCTGACGTTCGGCGACTATCCAGCGACGTCGCTCGCTGATGCTCGGTCGAGGCGTGACGAAGCGAAGCGGCTGTTAGCGGAAGGGAAGAACCCTGCGTTCGAGCGTGATGTCGAGAAGCAGACTCGCGCCATTGCCGCACAGAACACCTTCGAGGCCGTCGCGCTGGAGTGGTACGAGGCGCAGCAAGCGACATGGAGCGCTTCGCACGCGAACCGAGTCAAGAAACAGCTCGATCGCGAGGTGTTTCCCCTGATCGGCCAGCGCCCGATTTCCTCGATCGGCGCCCCGGACTTGCTCGCGGTCATTCGACGAATCGAAGGACGAGAGGCGTTCGAGACGGCGCGCAAGACGTTGCAGACATGCGGCCAAGTCTTTCGCTATGCCGTTGCAACGAGCCGTGCCGAGCGAGATCCGTCGCCGGACCTGCGAGGCGCATTGAAGGCGGTGCCCGTCAAGCATATGGCGCGAGTCGGCGAAAACGAGCTGCCGGAGTTGCTTCGCTCGATCGCTTCCTATGAAGGCGAGCCCGAGACCCGGCTCGCTCTGCGATTCCTGGCATTGACGTTCGTTCGCACCATCGAGCTGCGGCAGGCCGAGTGGACGGAGATCGACTTGGAGCGCCGAGAGTGGCGCATTCCGGCCGAGAAGATGAAGATGCGCCGCGTGCATATCGTGCCGCTCGCCGAGCAGACGATCGCGCTGCTTTCCGAGCTGCGCGCGCTGACGGGCCACCGTCGCTGGCTGTTCCCGAACAGCCGCAGACCGTTGCAGCAGATGAGCGAGAACACGATTCTGTACGCTCTATACCGGATGGGTTATCGCAGCCGTATGACCGGGCACGGGTTCCGTGGTCTCGCTTCAACGATCTTGAACGAGAAGGGATTCAATTCCGACTGGATCGAGCGTCAGCTCGCCCACTCGGAGCAGGACGGGGTGCGGGCGGCATACAACCATGCCGAGTATCTGTCGGAGCGCCATCGAATGATGCAGTGGTGGGCGGACTATCTCGACAAGCAGAGTGGGGCGCAGATCATCCCGATCGCGGCGGCAGGATAGATCCGTGCCGCTGCGAGTATGACCCCCTTCCATGCGTCCCCCACCAGCAAAACGGACACGGCCTAGGCATAGGGTAAGCCGACGATTTGGCCCCTTATTATTATGTGTCCCCCCTATGTTTGCCGTCAGTAGAGAAAAGACGCGGGTGTGAGCCCCCGCGTGTTTGCCCTAGACGCAGGGTCCCCCGCTTTCCGGCCACCCCGACACTTGCGGCCGGCGCAACAATGCCCGATCGGGGCGCATCGTGGACACCCCCCTCCAAAACACGCTTCTGATGCCCGTCAAATCCCGGAGAGCCTTGCCCCGTCTAGCTTCGCGGTCGATACAATCGGTCGACACCTGTCCGCTCAGTGCAAAACGAGTTGGAGAGTTGGAGATAAACGCCCGAATCGGCCGCAAAGCCTTGTGGGGTAAGGCTTCGTGTGTCTCCAAACGATTTGGAGAACGCTGGAGATACTGGAGATAAACCGGGCTGGATTGTTACATCCTCAGCAAGAGTCGAGGCAACCGCCGACCCGGTTCCATCTGGAGCGTATCGCTCAAAGTAACTTTGACGCACGGGCCAAAAGTGCCGCGCAAAGGGATGCCCGCCACCGCCCTCCCGGACGGCGGCGGTGCAGCTTAGATTTCGAGTGAGAAGATGGACGGCAGGACGCGATAGACCATGAGTTTCTTTGTCATGCCGGGAATATGTTCTTGTCGATACGGACGCCCATCGCTACGCAACATCAGCACACCCCGCTTCATCAAAGCCTTCTCGACGATCCTATGGTCGTAGCCGGCGCATACTTCCTTGCGAAACACGGTTGACTCGATCAGGTATTCCGTCTCGACGCTTTCCGCGTCTTCGGCACTCATCTTCTCGCCGAACTCAGCGTAATACGCTTGATCCGACTCGATGGCGATGCTGCTCTTGTCGTGTTTCACGAGTCGTTTCCAGCCCGCACGGTGCGGCGCGTTCGGCCGATGGTCGTCCTGCGCCCGGTTCATCCACACGAAACGGTTGTCGCCGTGTGCGACGAGGAAGTGCAGCACCTGTCGCACCGCATCCGCTTCGTCCGAGTTGCCCGTGCCGCCGCGCAGTTCGAGCCAGCCTTCGAAGCAACGACGCGCGGCCTCGACCGCTTCGCCCTGCGGCCAGCCGGTCAGCCCGTGAGCCGTCGCCAGCTCGCCGGCCACCGCAACGAGGCAGAACCGCTTGGCGACGCGCGCGACCTGCGAATGCGAGCCGTCCGGCACCCATTGCCCGACAAGCTCGTCGACGCGCATGCGCAGATGCTCGGCCAGCTCGCCGGCCTGCGACGACGCCCACTCGATGAACGCGGGGCCGGCCGTGCCGTAGTGCATGCCTGCGTGCCGCTCTAGATGCTCGATCAGCGCGGCCGGCGTCGGGAAGCCGTGCAGCTTCTCCACGACGCCCATTTCGCCGACCTCGGCCGGGATCGCGGGCAAACGCACCTCGATACCGCCTTTCATGGGCTTGTTGCCCTCGGCCATCAGCGTGGACACGCTCTTTTCGCCGTTCGACAAGAACAGCAGCCGCCACGTGAGAACCGGCTTTGCCGAGCCGCTACGCGACGCGCGAGCCTTGCCCGACTCGTTCGCGAGCATGTAAATCACATCTCCGACCAGGCGCGGTTCCACCTGTCCGATTTCATCGAGGATCAGCAGCGCGTCGCTATGCTGCGTGGCGACGGCTTCGAGCGCGTTGTCGGTCGCCTTCCAGCTCCGCACGTAGTCCGGCGAGCCGAACACGGACGCGGCGATGACGCCGCCCGTCGACTTGCCCTTGGACGTCGTGCCGAGCAAGTGAAAGCCGCCCGACTGGAGCCCGGAGAAGTGCAGCAGCGGACCAGCGAAGGCGGTAGCGACGCAGAACAGCAGCCGGCTATTGCCGACGCAGTAGGCTGCGACCTCGCGTCGCCAGTCATCCAGCGTGCCGCGCTCCTTGAATTGGCTCTGGATCGGTGTGTCGGCCTGATAGATCAGCGCCTCTTTGCCGGTGCCGATGACGCGATCGGGCAACACGAACGCGCCGTGATGCCAGCCGACGCGCGGCACGCAGCGCACGCGCTCGTCGGGCTGCGCCATCTGCACATAGTTCGCGATCTGCGTCCGGGCGATCTGCGTCACGCCGAGCTTCACGCCCATATCGAGCAGCATGCGGCGCAGCTCCGTACCGTCGCCGGCAAAGAGGCCGGCCGGCACCGCCCACCGCTTCAGGATGCCGTCGCGGTCGGTGAATTCGAGCAGGTAGCCCCACTCGCTGTTCATCTCGTTTCGCGTCTCCGCGATCACATCGATTCGCGTGCTGACCCAATGCGGCGGCAGCGGATCGCCCTGATTGTTGAAGCCGTGAAACCACACGCCCTTGTCGTCGACGACGAACCGCGACTTGCCGTCCTGCGCGCGGGCCGTTTTCGGGCGCTTGGCGGGCTTCGCGGCGGCTGGGGCGGCCTTGGGCTTGCCCGCATCCGGCGAGCCGATAGGCGCGAGCGCAGCGCGCACGGCGGCGGCCACCGCATCCGGGCCGAGGTGCGCAGCCAGGTCGTTGAAGTCGGTGCCGGCCGCTGGGCGGTTCGGACCGAAGTCGGGCACGGCGACGATGCCGGCAACGGCCTCGGCCGCCGCGCGCGCCTTCGTCATGCCCGGATTGCCCTTCGTCGTGTGATCGTCGTCGGCGCATACGACGATGCGCGCGTCCGGATACTGGCCGCGCAGCGCCGTCGCCACGGCGTGCAGGTTGCCGGCGTCGAACGCGACGGCGGCCGGATAGCCCGTCGCGGCCGCGAGCGTTGCGCACGTGGCGTAACCCTCGCCAATCAGCAGCGTGGCCGGCGTGGAAGGCAGCGGGCCGCCGATCAACGAGAAGCAGCCGGCCTTGCGGCCGTTCGGCAGATAGCGTTTCTGCCCGTCCGTCAGGACGAACTCCAGCGTCCACAGCTTGCCTTCCGCGTCACGGGCCGGGATGACGAGTGCGCCGTCGCATGCGGCCGTGCCGATGCACAAGGCGCCGCGATAGACGCGCAGCGCGTCGACCGGGATGCGCTTGCGAACGAGATACGGATGATCGGCCGGCGCGGGCTCGGCCGTCGACCAGATCGATTCGGCAAGCGCCGACGCGGCCCGCTGTTTCTCGGTCAGCTCGGCGAGCTCGGCCGCTTCGCGGGCCGCGCGCTCGGCTTTCTGCCGCTCGCGTTCCGCTGGATCGATCGGCTTGGCTCGATGCGCGCGCGGATCGAAGCCGCCTTGCTTGGCAAGGTGAAACAGCGTGTTGATGGTGATCTTGCCGCCCTTGAACGACTTCCACACATCGCGCGCGTCCTTACCATTGTAGTTCTGCGCGCCTTGGCTCCATTCGTTCCAGAGGGCGAAGCCCTCCTCGCCAAACTCGGCCTTGAGCGCCATCCCCACCTGACGCCACGTGTCGCGGTCGTCGGGCGGAACATAGCCGAGCGCGACTCTCGCCCGCTCGAATTCGGACATGGGTGCGTTACTCATAGGTTCCCACTGGACGCGCGTCGGTCGGCTTCCGATTAGTAGTCCATATCGGGCAAGCAGCTACCCGACGCGCGAAGAATTGAATGATTCGATGATGCCTAGCGGCGGAGCATCAGCCGGTCGCGCGAGGCACCGACAGAACCGCCCCGCCGGCCGTGACGTCGTTGCTGTAGACGTAGCGGCCGAGCCGCGACTCGCCAAGGGCGTCGTTGGCCGCCTCCAGCGCCGCGCCGATCGACGGCAGGGACGCGCGGAACAGGCTCAGCACAAGCCAGTAGTCGTCGTCGGACGTGGCCTTGTCAGCCGCCCAATGCAGGCTGTCCAGCAGCTCCATGGCGTCACTGATCCGCGTGCCGATGCGGTTACGGTCGGGACGGTTCACCTCGGCCACGAAGTGCGACGCGAGCGGTTGCACGGCGTTCTTGTTCGTCTTTGCCATGACCGCCCCTCAGTGCGTCGTGCGCGGTTCGCGCGTGACGAGGCCGAGCGCCGCAAACAGATGCTGCTGCACGCGCCCCATCAGGCCGGCCGCGAACGCTTGGCGGCTGATCGTGACGCGATGCGCGTCGACGTCGCCTGCGTCCTGCATGGCGGATTCCATGCCGCGTGCGAACGCGGCGGCTTGATGCGCCGCGTAGTCGTGCAGTCGCACATCGCCTTTCAGGTCGAGCCACGCATCAGCGCAGATCGCGCCCAGGTCGACGGCGAATTGCAGCTCGATCGGAGCGCCTGTATCGAGCGGCGGCGCATTGTCGAATCCATTGATAACCGCGGTTCGGATGCGTTGGTCAGTCATGGCACACCTCCGGTTGCGCCGTGCGGCGCATTTCGGCGGAATACCGGCTCGCAACGCCTTGCCCCATGTCGACGAGCGAGCGCTCGTAGGTGCCCTCGGGAAGATGCGAGCGCACGGCATCGAACAGCGCTTCGAGGTGGGCGAACTGATGGGCCGCACACATGGCGACCATCGCGGCTTCGTTCGGCAGGCGGAATTCAGACATGGCGCACCTCCAGAATCGACGCGAGGAGTTGCCCGACGTCGATCGCGTAGTCCAGCTCCGCTTCGCCGCGAATCGGCGTGAGGTTCCAGTCCTGGACAGCCGCATGCGTGAACTCGCCGAATCGCCGGTCGTAGACGCCGCGCCCCGAGACGGGGCCGCCCAAGATTCGCACACGCCAATCGTGATCGGGCGTCGGACGAGCCGATGCCACCTCGACCAGCATGCCGACACGCGAGCGCGCATCGCACTTCGTGACGATCGCCAGATCGCCGATCTTGCAGCGCAGGTCAGCCATGACGCACCTCCGCACGGACGAGCGCCGCGATCGCAGCCAGCGCCGCGCCGGTTGCGTCGAGCGCGTCCTGATACGTGCTGGCGGTTGCCGCGTCGCGCAGTGCTGTGCGGACGATGGATTGAATGAGGTGGGATTGCTGCCCGGTATGGGCGTGCGACGACTGGCGCATTGGGTGCGACCTCCTTTGGGATTGGCTACAACCCGCTCCCCGGTTCCAATCGGGGTGGGCGGGCACATGACGGGGTTGGAACACCGGACCAAAGGAAACCGGCACGGCCGAAGCCGTCCCCGCCAAGGCCCGCCCATAGAAGAAGGCGCGCGAAGGCGTGCGGACGAAAAAATACCGCCTGAGCGGCGGTTGTCCGCCTTTGGATTCGGGGTTCCACGCCCGGCCGCTGTTGTCTCAGCGACGGTCACAGGATACTGCGCACCGCCGCAATGCGCAAATCGAGGAAGGGACAGCCTAGAGGCAACGGCGTGACGCGGCCGACTCGCCGTGCCCTTCATCACGGCAAAGTGACTTTGGTGCGACGTCATGCAGGGGCCTTCGGATCGAGGAGAAATACCGCGATCTTGATGACGTCGGCTGCCTTTTTTAATCTAGAAGGCATGCGCCGACCATCGATCTCGAAAATGGCGGCCGCAGCCATCATGCCGCGAGCCGCTTCCTTACGATCCGTATCAACACAATGCTCGTGCGCCAACGCGTAGCGCTCGTGTTGATGCTCGACCAATGTCCAATAGTGCTGGACTTCGGCAGCCTTTTGCGTCGTACGCGCGGACTCCAAATCAATGGCAGTTTGATCCGCAGACTTGGTCGTGTCGCTCATGCTCATGCCTCACCTCGCTTCGCGCGAGTCACGAGCCACAACTCTACGTCCCGTTCGAGCCAGCCAACGGCACGAACGCCGAGTGCGATTGGCCGAGGAAACGTTCCTGCCTGAATTCGGCGATAGATTTCGCTCTTGCTCAAACCGACACGCTCAATAAGCGGTCGCATGCGGACGACCCGATTGCCGGACGTTGACGACAGATTTTCCATTCAAGCTCCTCATCTCTAGGAACCGTGCGGGACTGCACGGGCTAATACGAAGCTTGAAGCGAGATACGCGACTACCGTATCGATAATCGCGTTTCGGTTGCGTCAAACAAGACGATCGATACGTCAGTCGCGTTTTTCATGCTTTAACCCACTGAGCCAGTTTCGCTTTACCTTGCGCACGTGATCTGCCGTAACACCAAGTCGCGCGGCGATCTCTGAGCAAACGTGACGACCTTGGATATCTTCGCCATTGCGTCGCCGTCGAGTCAGTTCAGCTGAGATCTTCGTATTTGTCGCCCCTGCAAGTCGGGCCGCTTGGGCCGGCTTGATAGCCTTGCGTCGCTTTTGCTTAGCTTGTTCTTGTCGCTCTCGTTGCTCCACCTGAAGCGTGGCAAAGCGGGCCTGCAACACGTCATGCTGCTCGGTAATCTCTGCAATCTGCATATGCAATGCATTGATTCGCCCTACGAGCGCGGTTTCGGTTTCACGTCGCGCGTAGTGCACAACAGCTTCCAACGCGCTCCCGTTGAAAAGCTCGTGTTTCATCAACTCTTGTGCCGCGCGCGGGTTGCCCGAATCGACGCACTTGACCAGCAAGCCCGCGAGCAATCCTATGGCTTCACCTACCGGGACATTCGGCGGGATGAGGTCCCGCATTTGGCCGAACGGGCTTTCTCCGCCATCAGCAGCAAAAGGCTGCGACGCTCGTTGCTTTGCAGCAACTGCAGCGACAGAGAGGAGGCTTCTGGCGCGAGGAACTGGGCGCCGCGGGCGGGAGCCGGAGTGCAGTTTCTGTCTGGGAGTAGGTCGAGAGGTATTCGTACTTGGCAATAGTGCACCCTTCTGTGCGACGACCTTCTGAAGAGTGCCAAGCCAGCCGGTGAAGGTGTCCGGTTTTCAGGTGGCCGCCCTAGGCTTGACGGTATATATTTTCCCACGGCTAGTATCTCGTTCGCTATGTGGGAGACGAACCGTGTGCGGCCGATTCACGACATGCGGAGTCGCGCATAGATATTGGGGGAGGTGCCAAATGCAGTTGAAGAACATCTCAGTCAAGAATTTTCGACTGTTACATGACGTAAATCTGATGTTGGAGAAGCAAACGACCGTAATCGTCGGGCGAAATAACAGCGGCAAGACTTCTTTGACCGAAGTGATGAAGCGACTGTTGGCGGATAGTAGCCCCTCGTTTCAGCTGGAAGATTTTTCGTTTGGTACCCATGAAATGTTCTGGGGCGCTCTTGTGGCGGCGGCACAGAATCCCGAGGAATCCGAGGTGCGTAAGGCACTACCCAGCATCGAAATTCAGCTAACTTTCAGCTACGAAATTGGCGAGCCGCTGGGACCCCTTAGTGAGTTCGTGATTGACCTAGATCCAGCTTGCACCGAAGCGCTCGTCGTCGCGCGCTATACGCTCCGCGATGGCAAGGTCAAAGAGTTGTTTTCAGATCTGACCGCTCCTGACGCTGCGGCCGAACCGGAGCAGATAGAACATGCGAGGGTCGCTCTGTTTAAGGCGCTGCGTGATCGAGTTCCACGCTTGTTCGCCACGGTCTTCGTTGCGGTTGATCCCCACGACGCAACGAATGAAAAGATTGTTGATGGTTCTGCTGTGAAAGCACTGTGTGCTAGTGGATTCATCAACGCGCAGCGTGGCCTCGATGATATCAGTCAGAAAGATCGCGTTGTCATAGGCAAGGTGCTCGAAAATCTCTTCGCAACCGCCAAGACGAATGCAAAAGATGCGGAGGACCATGGTACCGCCGAGCAACTCGAACAGGCGGTCAGCGAGATTCAGGAAAAGATCGGCGCGGATTTCAATTTGAAACTCGACGCGTTACTGCCAGCGCTCTCGTTGTTTGGTTACCCAAGCCTCTCAGACCAGAAGCTGCATACCGAGACCACCCTTGATGTTTCCCGACTTCTCACGAATCACACTCGCGTGCGCTACAGCGGCATAAACGGAGTTCACTTGCCAGAGGCTTATAACGGCTTGGGAACGCGCAACATCATTTTGATCCTGCTTCAGCTGCGCGAGTTCTTCAAGCTCTATTCGGCTATGGAGCCGCGACCGAATGTACACATCGTTTTTGTCGAAGAACCGGAGGTTCACCTTCACCCACAGATGCAGGAAGTGTTCATTCGGAAGCTTGGAGAGATTGCGGCGCTGTTCAGCAAGGAGATGGGAGCGCCGTGGCCCGTGCAGTTTGTCGTCTCGACTCATTCCTCGCATGTCGCCAATGAGGCGCATTTCGAGGCGATACGGTATTTCCTCGCTGCTCATGATGCGAAAAGCGGAACGAGGAGAACCAACGTAAAAGACTTGCGCAAAGGGCTGGAAGGAAAGGGCGAACCCGACAGAACCTTCTTGCACCAATACATGACCTTAACGAGGTGCGACTTGTTCTTCGCGGATAAGGCCGTTTTGATCGAGGGAACGACGGAACGGCTCTTACTACCCCGCATGATCAAGATGTTGGACGAGGGGCGAGCAGCGACCCAGAAAATTGGCAGCCAATATATTTCCGTGATTGAAGTTGGGGGAGCTTACGCACATATCTTCTTCGACCTCTTGATCTTTCTTGAAATTCGCACGCTCGTCGTAACCGATATCGACACAGTAAAGTCAAATGGGAAAGGAAAATATGTGTCGTGCGAAGTGCGTCAAGGTACACGCACCAGCAATGCATGTATCAAGGCATGGTTTAAGAATGATATCTCTCCGGCAGAGCTCATAGCGGCCGATGCAGCCTCCAAAACGCATGCCAGCCGGCGAATCACGTTCCAATTGCCAGAGCAAGAGCATGGTCCTTGCGGCCGTAGTTTCGAAGATGCCTTCATGTTGGCAAATCCGAAGCTTTTCACATTTGCAGGGCCGGGAGCCTCGGAACGCGAGACACAGGCTTGGGAGGCAGCGAAAGAGGTAAAGAAGTCCGAATTTGCCCTGACTTACGCGCTGTCGACGGACGTATGGCAGATCCCACGCTACATAGCCGAAGGGCTCAATTGGCTTGCCGAGAACAGTCCACCGCAGGCGGACGCCGCGACACTGGCGATAGGAGTCGTCGTATGAGTGCAGACCTGCAACCAAGCCCAGCCCTCGTGGCGGCACAGGCCGCAGACGATCAAGTCGCAGAATGCTTGAAGGACGGCGCGAGCTTTCTGCTTGAAGCCGGCGCAGGGGCAGGAAAGACCTACTCCCTGGTTGAAACCCTGCGACGCCTGATTGCCACCGAAGGCGATAGATTACGCCGACGAAGCCAGCGCATCGCGTGCATAACTTATACGAACGCCGCTACAGCGGTCATCAACGGGCGGATCGACGGGAACCCGCTAGTATTTACCGATACGATCCATGCATTCTGTTGGTCGCTGATTAAGGGGTTTCAGGCTGCGCTACGGGAGCGTTTGCCCGCGCTCCCCACATGGCAAGAACGTGTAGCCAACGGTCCCGCGCTAACAAATCAAACCGTCGATTATGATCTCGGATACCGGCGCCTCACCGACACGCTCGTGTCGCTCCATCACGACGATGTGTTGGCCTTGACAGCGGCATTGTTGCCACTATCAAAGTTTCAAACCATTCTGGCCGATCGTTACCCGTTCATCCTCGTCGACGAGTATCAAGACACCAACACTGAGATCATGCAGGCTATTCAGGCCAACCTGCTGGGGCGGGTCGGCGGGCCTCAGATTGGGCTGTTTGGAGATCACTGGCAACGTATTTACGAGGATACCTGCGGCCATGTTGAGCACGAGGTGCTGACGGAGATTGGCAAGAAGGCAAACTTCCGATCCGCAACCTCGATCGTCAACGTACTCAACAAAATTCGGTATGAACTACCGCAGGCTGTGAAGGACGAGCGTTTTCTGGGCTCGGCGGTGGTCTATCACACCAACGCGTGGGTCGGCGATCGACGGACCGGAGCCGGCGGCGGCCACTGGAAGGACGATTTGCCGGCGGAGATCGCACATCAGTTTCTTGAGGCATGCATCGCAAAGCTGAAGGGCGACGGATGGGACTTCGCACCAGACAAAACGAAAGTCTTGATGCTGACACACAACGTTCTCGCTGCCGAACAAGGCTACGCCGCACTTGCGAAGGTGTTCGCATACACCGATCAATTCATCAAGAAGGAAGACGACTACATCGCGTTTTTTGCTGATCGACTTGAGCCTGCCTGCGATGCTTTTCAACGCCGTCGCTATGGGGAGATGTTCGATATTCTGGGCGACACGGTGCCTCAGTTCACCACTCATGCCGACAAGTTACGGTGGTCGACGGCGATGGGTGAACTCTTGGCATTGCGCCAATCTGGAACGATCGGAGAGGTGGTCGCGCATATCACCGCGCACGGCTATATTAGATTGCCAGAGGCGATCGGCCGCCGCGAGCATGAAGCGGATCACTTCGAGCCGACTGCCCAAGAGGATTTGCCTGAACGCGTGGTCGTTACAAGAAACCTTAGAAATGTGCAGTATCGGGAGGTAATTGCGCTCGACCAGTTCATTGATGGCCATACACCGTTCGCCACAAAGCATAGCGTCAAGGGCGATCAGTTCGAGAATGTACTTGTCGTACTCGGCCGTGGCTGGAACAAGTACAACTTTGATCAGTACCTTCAATGGGCTGGATCAGGCAATATCCCGCTCGACAAACGGGTCGCCTACGAACGCAATCGCAATCTTTTCTACGTGTCGTGCTCGCGGCCGACGACACGTCTGGCATTGCTATTTACACAGAAGCTTTCGCCGGAGTCGATTCAGACCTTGCAGTCGTGGTTCGGTGCCGACGCCGTTCATGGCTTCATGCCATGAGCAAACGATGCGCGTCAGCCTCCCACCGGCGTTGTGTTGGAGCGCACAGCGCATCGGATGGGCTTATGCCATTCACATCGGGCGAATCTCCGTATCCAATCCGATCGGGTAGCGTGTCCGAAAGCGATCCCTTACGGACATGTGTGCTCAGGACTGTACGAAAATAAGGGTTTCATATTTACGGACATAGGGTATGATTCGGACATCCTTTTCGAACACACTGAGAGTGCAGCATGTCCCGGACCTTCGCATATGCCCGTGTCAGCACGACCGACCAGTCGACAACCAATCAACTTCGAGAGATCGAAGCGGCCGGTTTCTCCGTCGACAAGCGTCGGGTCATTACGGAAAGCATTTCCGGTAGTGTCAGCGCGGATCAGCGGCCGGGGTTTGCGGAACTGCTTCTCAAAATGGAAGAAGGGGACGTGCTGATTGTTACGAAGCTCGACCGACTCGGTCGGAACGCGATGGACGTGCGAGCAACCGTCGAAGCTTTGGCCTTTCGCGGTATCCGAATTCACTGCCTTGCCCTTGGCGGTGTCGATCTGACCAGTGCAGCTGGCCGGATGACGATGCAGGTCTTGAATGCTGTTGCCGAGTTTGAGCGCGACTTGTTGATCGAGCGGACGCAGGCTGGTATCGCACGAGCAAGAGCGGAAGGGAAAGCGATGGGCCGTCCGTCTGCACTGACCAAGCAACAGCAGAACGAGGTGCGGCAGCAACTAAACGAAGGGGCGAGCGTGGCTAGTCTCGCGAAGCGCTACAGCACAAGCCGCCAGACGATCATGCGAGTGCGTGACGTGGTGTAAATGCCGCGTCGTTCAAAGTCACTTTTCGGTAACCGAGGCAATCGAAGCGGTTTTGCACTTGAGTCTGCGAGATATACCATTCCGACAGTGCTTTGAGACCCTATAGCGCGACGCTACCAATGACAACAATCCCGCTGAATCGGCAGTTTTACGAGTGGAACGAACGTACAGACTGGAGTCTGTATTCAAGATTCCGAGCGGCTGCAGGCCTTTCGGATGGATTGTTAGGCTGGTCCGAGCTGCTCGCCAGACGCCGGGTTGTGATTCTTGCTGAGGCGGGTAGCGGCAAGACCGAAGAATTGGCCGCGCAGGCCCGCCATCAGGCAACTGCCGGTCGGTTTGCTGTGTATGCAACTGTTCAGGATGTCGGGCGACATGGGCTAGACAAGGCCTTGCGGGCCGCTGACCGGCAGCGCTTGGCCGTCTGGCGTGACAGCAGTGAACCGGGATGGTTTTTTATCGACTCCATCGACGAGGCAAAGCTCGATAATGTCCGGCTGGAGCGAGCGCTGCGACATATAGCAGAAGGAATTGCAGGCGGAGAGGGGCGCGCTCACATCGTCCTATCCGGCCGACACACCGATTGGGAATTCGCGAGGGATGCCGAGCGATTAAGGGAGGAACTGCCTCTTCCACGCGACAACCCCTCCGAGCCGCTTCCCGCACTTGAAACGTTGGTGCGTCAAGTCCTGCGTAACGAAAAGCGCCCTGAGCCGGCGCCTGCGGAAACACCCTTGATCGTGGTGATGGCTCAGCTCAATTCAGAGCGGGTGCGGACCTATGCTGCTGCCAAAGGCGCTCGGGATCTCGATGGCCTGATGGCTGCTATTGAGGCAGGAAACCTATGGGGCTTTGCCTGCCGCCCGCTCGATCTTGACTGGATCGTGCGCTACTGGCACAGCCACGGGCGACTCGGTAGTTTCAGCGTGATGATCGAAGTCGGGCTGCGCGAGCGATTACAGGAAACCGACCCGGAGCGCGGTCGTCGCGATAGGCTCGACTCCGTCCGCGCCCAACAAGGATTAGAGCGGATCGGTGCAGCGCTGGTGTTTGGACGGCAGTCAACCATCGCTATTCCGGATAACGATACCAGGCTTAGAAGCGAAGGAACTGCAGCCAAGATCGATGACGTACTACCGGATTGGCCGCGGGAGGACCAGATAAGGCTGCTTACGCGGCCGGCGTTCGATCCAGCGACCTTTGGGCGCGCGAGATTGCATAACGACAACGAAGGCGCAGTGCGGTCATATCTGACAGCACGTTGGCTGCAGCGGTTACGTCGTGCCAATCTCCCGCAACGCCGGTTGCATGACCTGCTGTTTTCGCGGACCTATGAGATTGAACTGGTCAGACCGTCAATGTCCGAGGTTGCAGCCTGGCTTGCCCTATGGGATGAAAGCGTAGCTGCCGAGGTTGTGCGTCGCGCTCCGTTTCTGCTGATTACCGCAGGAGATCCTGCACATCTCTCATTTGAAACCAGGCGGACATTGCTGACGGCGATCGTGGAACAGATGCGCCGAGACGAAGAAGTGCCACTGTTGGATCTCAGTAGCCTCGCACGGTTCGCTCAGCCGGACATTGCTGCGGCACTGCGTGACATCTGGGCTGCAGAAAAGGAACATGTCGAAATTCGCCGTTTCGTGCTGCGGTTGATTTGGTTGGGCAAGATCGAAGAGTGCGCCGACATCGCGGTCTCTGCGTCATTCGGCCAATACAGAGATCTCTACACAGCCATGACCGCTGGCCGCGCGTTGCTCGCAACTTGCGATGGAGGCACACGAAGGCGGTATGCAGAGCATATCAAGTTGCATTGCGCATCAATGTCGTCAACGCTCGTTTGGGAAGCCGTCGAACACCTGTTTCCTGAACTAATCAGCGTCGATGACTTGGTGAGAATTCTTGCGGTCGTTCAACTCGGCGACGCAGAGGGAGGGGGCTTCAATTTCGCATGGCACGGTGCGGAACTCGTCGAGAGATTATCAAATGCAGCCGACCTTACCCGATTGATCGAAGGGCTCTTGGAACAGCTGGAAGCAGATCCGCAACCGAATATTGGCGCAAGGTCGCCGCGAGATGAGCAATATGCTCCTGCGCTCGGCGTGGCTGCACAGCGGCTACTGGAAATGTCGCCTCCGCACCTTGCGCCGAACGCAGCTGTCGACGCATTGCTGCGTATCGGTGATCGGCGTCTGAATGTGAGAAGCCAGCGGAATAAGGGGGCATCTGATGCAGTTGTCTTGCTGCGCCGAACGCCGGAGCGTCGTCGTACCGCCTTCTGGCGGGCAGCGGAACAGCTGCGCAACCACCGCACGCTAATGGGACGTCCATTGCTCCATCGTTTCCAGATGGAGCACCTCGGTTGGTCTTCGGGGCTAGTACTCGATGACGTCAACTGGCTTTTGTTAGATGGTGCGTCTCGGACCCATGCGACTGAGCGGCAATTGGCAATCAATTCTGCCCTTAATCTATGGTTCACATCGGGCGAGTCAGAAGCGCTGAAGGCGAGAATTGCCGGCGTTGCAGCGACGAATGCGGAGATGCAGGCCGCCTATGTTGAATGGATGACGCCGCGTGTGAAGTCAGCGGATGAGATCAAGAGTGAAGAAGAGCTGGCAGAGACCATGAGGGAAGTCGAGAGCGAACGGTCCCAGCAGGAACAGTCTTGGATCGCCTTTATCGAGGATCTACGTGCAAATCCCGAGCAATTGCGTCGGCTCAACCCCACTACGACAACGAGTGTTGATGGCCGGATGTACGGTCTTTGGCAGTTGCTCAACCAGGCCACTCCTAGTAACTCTCGTTACGCGATCGATAGCGTTGAGCCTATTCGCGAGCTAGTCGGTCTGGAGGTGGCGACGGAGTTTGCAGCTGGCCTGCCGGAAATTTGGAGAGCCTGGAAGCCGACAACACGCAGTGCCCGTTCGCCCAGCGAGCGCAATCTTGTCAGCACCATAGATTGCCTAGGCCTCACGGGAATTTCGATTGAAGCAGCAGGGCAGTCCGATTGGGCACAGCACCTGACTAAACAAGAGGCGATCCGCGCCACTGAGTATGCGACGTTGGAACTCAACGGGTTTCCCGATTGGATCGTAGCACTGGTATCGGCGTGGCCCACCGCGGTCGAAGAAGTGCTAGTGCGAGAGGCAACGAGCAACCTGGACGAGTCTACGCCGGAGGGGTATTACACGATACTGGACGCGATTAGCCGCAGCGATGAAAGCCTTGTGCGTCTGATGTCTCCGGCTTTGATGCGCGAACTGAACGCCCGCCCTGACTTGGGCAGGGCAGCACTGCGACCGTTGCTGTTCATCTTGAAACGTGGCCTATCCGGCGACTGGACGCAGGCGCTCTATGAGTTGGTGCTGCGCAGATTCCTGTCGTCCGCAGAGCCACAAGTCAGTGCGCAATACCTAGGCGTTGCATATGCGATCAATGCGCAAGGTGCGACGGATAGCCTGATGGCGAAGCTCGATATGTTGGGCGAAGTGGAGAAGAGGGCACTCGTCGAGCATGTACTGCCACAGATTTTTGGTTCTAGGTGGTCGCTCTCTGCCCCGTCCCAAATGCATTTCGACGTAGCAACGCTGGAACGCCTGGTCCTGCTCGCATACAGCACGGTGCGAGTGGAGGATGACCGAGATCGCTCGAACAAGGGCGCATATTCGCCAGACGAGCGCGACGAGGCGCAGGAGGCCCGTTCCGCCGCTTTCAATGCTTTGGTTACCATGCCGGGGCATGCCACGTATTCCTCGATCCTGCGTCTGATGGAGGCACCCGATTTTCCGGTAACGCGATCGCGCCTGCTCGCGCTCGCAAAGGAGCGAGCGGCCAAAGATGCGGATGACATAATCTGGCGCGCCGATGACCCATTCCACTTTGAGCAGCAATATGAGCGGCAGCCAGTGACCGGACGCGAACTGCAAGTTGTGGCTCTGCAGCGTCTGGAGGATCTGCAACACGACCTAGTTCACGGCGATTTCCAGCAAGGCACCACCTTGCGCGCATTGCCTGACGAAGCGGCTGTACAAAATTGGATGGCCGATCGACTACGACAGGCGCAGGGGACATCCTATTCGATTGAACGCGAAGTGCGGGTTGCCGATGAGAAGGAGCCAGATTTGCGATTCCGGGCGAAGGCCAGCGACGCGAATGTGGCGACTGAAATCAAGGTTGCGGAAAGCTGGACGATGCAGCAGCTTGAGGACGCGCTGATTACGCAGCTATGCGGACAGTATTTGCGCGGACAAGACGGTCGAGAAGGCATCCTTCTCCTGGTGCACCAGAAATCGCGTCCAAAGGGATGGGAGCTTCCCGATGGCACTTTCCTGAACTTTGGGGCGGTAGTGGAGCGACTGCGTGCTTTGGCCGCAAGCGTCCGGGGAAAATCACCTGTTGGCCCGCAGCCAGAACTCTGCGTGATCGATGTTTCGAGTTGCGTTCCTCTTGTCGAACGTCGCAAATCGTTCCGTAAGAAGTCTACGCGAGCGAGCAAAGACACCTCCGCGTAAGGGAGGCTGGAACTATTCGTTGAGTGAGAAGTGACGACTTGCACTCGCTGCGTCACTCCGTATCGCTGCACGTGGGCAATGGCCAATATGAGTCCAATGATCGCGGCGCGGTCTGGCAGTACCTTGCCGTTATAGGCCGCTCGAACTACGAGGGCCAGACCGACAGCATTCGATCGGTAAGTGACGCTCGCGGAAACCGGTAGGTCATTGCGTATGGTCGATCACAAGCCGCTCTCGGGTCTCAACATCACGCCGTTTCGCCGCCCACCTTCGGCGTCTTGTGTAGCTCGATCCAGAAGTCGTTGAGTTGATCGTCTTGTACGTTGAACCGGCGCAGCCAACCGTCGGTCGCTACGACCGTATTTAGCAGGGGAGCAGTGCTATCCCGTGTCCCGTCTTGCAGGGTATCAACGTTATCCGCGATGATCGGCCGCAGTGCACGGTTCAGAATGACGTACGCGGCGGGCGGCGATCGTCTGGCCGTCCGCCGAGGTTACCGTGTAAGGGTGATTTGGGATCGGTGCGCGTGTTTTGTCGTCGACGAGCTGGAAGCGGCCGCGATAAGCGCCGTCGTCTTGGGGCGTCGTCTGTGTGACAACGCTTTTGCCAGCGCCCACCGAGCCGCCTGTCCCTGAGGTCGGTTCCACCGTTGCCATGCCTTGTGATGCGATCAGCGTTGCACCGCATGCAGTCTTGTCGCCGTCGGTAGCTACGGCCCGGCCCCCGAATGTCATGCTGCGGACTCGGACGCCGACGATCGGATAGACGCCGCCGCACTTGGGGCATGACACCATGTTGCCTTCGAGCGCGAGTGGCTTGCCGAAGACGATGTTGGTAGATGTGCAGGCGAGCACCCGGCCACCGTGCGACGTCGTATCGCCTTCCCGAATGAACGCAGAACTCATGCCGAGTCCGCTGTTGAAATTTTGCGAGGACTGTAGCACGCACCGAATAAGGGTAACTACCCTGTCAAAGTTGCCGGGAGGCTTCGCAGTGAGCGGCGTGGTGCAATTTTTGACCGTCCAAAGTCACTTTTCATTGAACACAATGCCAGCTTTGCCGTTGCATCGGGGAGGGCTGCGGCACGGAGTTTCTTTGCGCGCAGCGTTCCAGACCGCACGGTGCTTCTCGACACGGCTGGCGTCATGCGACGTATTTGCCAGCTATCTCCAACTTTGTCTCCAAGTAAATGAGTGTTTTGGAGATACGCTTGGAGATAGTCGGACCCTTGGCCAATAAGGCTTCCGGGGTGAATTGAGCATATATCTCCAAATCTCCAGAAGTTTTCTGTTCGGGCGGCCGACGATCGGCGACTTACGCCACAATTTTTCGCTCGGTGGTCTCATTCGCATGGGTTCAACCGATTGGGGGTATGTTTGGGGGTTCAGATTCCAATCTACGATTCCATTTTCTTTTTGAATCAATATATTGGATAAGGATTGTTGATCCTGCAGCCGCACCAAATTGAACGAAGGGCCGGGAGGTTTTCCTCCCGGCCCTTCGTCGTTTCAGCGCTCACTTTACTGGCCGGCCAGTGCAGCCTGGATGCCTTCACCCAGTCCGGCGAGATACGCGCGCCCTTCACTGCCGTACTCGGGCCTGTCGAATGCCTTGCCGTCCACGACGACCAGGATCGCGGTCGCTTCTGTCGGCGCGATGCCCGCGGTGTTTTCGCCGATAAGATCAGGCGTGGCGACGCAGCCGCTTACGGGCGCTGCAACCACGCTGGAAGCTGGACCCCGATCAGGAGATTTTGATGTCGTGTGAAAAGTGTCGAAGCTTTAGCGGAACGAGTTCCAACTATGAGTATCTGGGTATAAATATTTCCAGGCATGCGGAGTTGTACCGGTGCAAGAATTGTGGCCAACTTCTAGAGATTGTTGCGGAAGCGAGAGCGCCATATTTTCTTACGCTTGAGCAGGCCAAAGAGCACTTTCCGGATGCCCGAAAAGATCTCGAAAATCTTGCACCATGAATGTGACCGCACGAGTATGCTCGAAGGGTACTAGGCTGGCGATGATGGCTGGAGGAGGTTCTCCGATCTCTTCTCGTCTTCTCGAAATACAAGGATTTGCCGGAGGTCCAGGAGCTGGCCAGAGACCTTCATGAGCAACTCGATCTTGCTTACCCAATTTACCGGGTTGCCGGTCCGGAATCTGCCAAAAAAGTGGATAAACTCCAATGTCCCCGCATTCGACGGTATTCGCCCCATTGATTGTGCCGGCGATTCAAAGTTGACTAAGCCTCTGCGCGAATACCTAATGCGCGTGCCCTCTTGATGATCGATGCGAGTAATTCGCGGAGTGTGATCGTGCTTCTGACTCATCCATGCCGCCGTAGCGGCTATGCCAGCTATAGAACGTCGCATCCGATATGCCGTGCTTGGGGCACAGATCCACGATCTTCATGCATGCCCCTCACATCTGCCTGAACAACCCCGCATACGCACGACTGACGGGCAGCATTTCCCGCTGCCCGTGCACGCGAATCCGCAACCGTCCCAGCAAGTCGCGCTCGATACGATCGATCGCTGCATACGCAACGATCACGCCGCGATGCACCTGCGCGAACCGTTCCGGATCGAGCCGCTGCATCAGCTCTTTCAGCGGCGTGCGAATCACGAGCCGTTCGCCGGCCGTGACGACTTCCGTGTATTTCTCCGACGCCTGGAAATACAGCACATCGTCGACCGAAACGAGCCGCGTCGCATCCTTCACGCCTACCGTCAGCCAGCGGATCGGCACCGCTTCTCTCGCTTGTGCCGCCTGCGCGAGCGCATCGGCCTGCGCAAGCGCCGGCCCGCCGCGCTGAAGCTTCGCGATACACCGCAGCAGCCGCTCGTCCGTCACCGGCTTCAACAGGTAGTCGACGGCCGCGCGATCGAATGCATCGACCGCATATTCGTCGTAGGCCGTGACGAACACGACATGCACGTCCGGCACCAGCGCGGCCAGCTTCAACCCGTCGATGCCGGGCATCCTGATGTCGAGAAACGCGATGTCCGGGCGTGGCGACGCGTTCAGCGCGGCCAGCGTTTCGATGCCGTTGCGCGGCATCGCGACGATTTCCAGTTCGGGCCAGAGTTGCCCCAACCGCTGCGCGAGCGAGGCGGACAGGTTCGGTTCGTCGTCGGCGATGAGGGCGGTCGGCATGTCAGTCGATCGGAATCAGCAGGGTAGCGGTGACGCCATACGCGGCGGTGGCGTTCGTTTCGACGCAGACGCGGCCGCGCTCGCCGTGCAGTGTCCGGATGCGCGCCGCGACGTTGGCGAGCCCGACGCCGCCATGCAGGCGCGTGTCGCTTTTACCGAGGCCGACGCCCGTATCGATCACGTTGAGTTCGAGTTTGTCGCCACGCATCCTGCCGCGAATCACGATCACGCCGCCGTCGATGGAAGGTTCGATCCCGTGCAGCAGTGCATTCTCGACGAGCGGTTGCAGCAGCAGCGGCGAGAACGGCAGCGCGTGCAGGTCCGCCGGCACGTCGATCGTATAAGAAAGCCGCTCGCCGAGCCGGATCGATGCGATCTTCAGCAGCGCTTCAACGAGTTCGAGTTCCTCGCCGAGCGTCGACGTCGCATCGCGCGTGCGTCGCAGGCTCGCGCGCAGGTAGCGGTTCAGGCTGTCGAGCATCGTCGATGCGCGGGCCGGGTCGCGCTCGATCAGGCTCTGCACGTTCGCGAGCGTATTGAACAGGAAGTGCGGCTCGATCTGCGCCTGCAACAGTGCCAGACGCGCGGCGGTCTCGGCCTGGCGTGCTTCGGCGGCTTCGCGGCGCTCGGTCTCGAGCGTTGCACGCATGCGCATCGATTGCAGGAACAACGATACGCACACGAACAGGATCGCCGAGATGAGCAACGACGGCCCATAGTTGTCCCATGTTCCGACGCGGGCGCGCCCGAACACGTGCGGCACGTTCCCGCGGACGATCGCTGCCGATATCTCGAAACCGACGAGCACGCTGGCCGGTGCAATCACGACGGTCTTCAGCGCGAGCCCCGGCTTGCGCGGCAGCAGGCGGTCGGCGGCGTGGCTGAACAGCAGCGCGCAGAAACCGATCGTGTTGGCGACGACGAGGTAGGGCAACAGCGGTTCGTTGAAATGGATCGCCCAGAACCCGAGGCCGACGACCGAGTTGAAGCACGCGAACGCAAGCAGCGCGGCCGGATCGCGCAGCAGCCGCGGCGGGGCGCCGGCGGGTGGCTGCGGAATCGGCGACGGGTCGGACGTGGCTCGCATGGTGTCGGGTGAAGGTGGGCGCGCGATGCGCCGATGGCCTGACCTTACTGCCGGACCGGTCGATAACGCGCCCGTTGCGACGAACGGCGCGCGGCTTCGACGAAGCGCGTCGGCTGCCGACGGTTGGCCGGTTTCCGCCACGAGTGTAGTGGAAGGTGCTGCGGAAGGACATGGGGTGTTGCCGGTTGCGCGTCGAGCACGAAGCGCCGGCCGGCGGGGGAGCGTGGACCATTCAGCTCGGACGTCGCCGGCGGCCGGATTCGGTGGCGCGTCATTCGTTCCGATTCGCCGGACGATCATCGCCGCGACGCGCAACTCGTCCGCAATTTCCGGCCGCCCGTCGCAAGCCGTGCCGTCTGCCTGAGCGGCGCAGTACGGTGTTGCCGTGTCCACTCCGACCAGGCGACTTCGACCATGTCCGCGCTCCTTCACCTGAAGCCTTACGTGTACGTAATGTTCTGCGTGCTGCTCTACATCGGCATCAAGCGCTGTTTCCCGCGCGAGGTGCCGGCGGCCCGACCGCTGATCTCGCCGGTGGCATTCGGGATGCTCGGCATCGTCAGCCTGAACGGGCTTTTTCCGCATGCCGGCATCGACGCGAACGCGATTGCGCTGGCGGCCGTCCTGGGCGGCGCAGCGCTGGGCTGGCTGCACGCGAGCCGGTGGCGGCTCGAGTATCGTCCTGCGTCGTCGGGCCTGCGCGTGCGCTTGCCCGGCGACGCCAGCCTGCTCGTCACGCTGATGCTGACGTTCGTCGCCGAGACCGGCATCCATTACGCGGTCGCCGTGCACGCGGCGTGGGCGGCGACGAGCGGCTTCGTGATGCTGTCGTTCGCGGTATGGGGCGTGCTCGTCGGGATGACGCTCGGGCGCGCGGTGAACGTGGTCGTGCGCTGCATGCGCCATGCGAGCGGATCGGCAAGCGGCGGGTTCCCGTATTCGGCCGACCCGCGATGAAGGGCGCGAAACAACCGGCGAGCAGGTAACCGCCGGCCGAGCATGCGATCCGTCTTCGTCAATTGGATCGGCATCGAATCGAAGCGGCATAACGCGCGCTGTCTTGCGCCCTGTTTTTCTGTCATGGCCGCGTCATGGTGCGCCCATAACGTTGCACGTTCCCGTCGCGACGACGTGCCCGCGTCGCAGGCAGGCCTGCCGGGATCTCGCTCCCGGCGGCGCGGCAGTCATGCCACGCGCCATTACATTCGAAAATACGATCGACGCCGGTTCGAACCGGATCGCGGACGATCAGGAGACAGGGACCATGCTGAGCCCGCATGAATTCTCGATGCTGTTGCGCGTTGCACGTGCGCCGGACAGCGTCGATCCGTCGAATCCGGCTTTTGCCGTGCTGGTCGAGAAGCGGCTGGTCGACGATACGCAGATGCGCATGAACGCCGTGGCCGCGCGCCCGGCGCTGACACCGGTCGGCCAGATGCTGCTGGCACGCTTCGACGAAGCGGCTTGAGAAAAAGCGTCACGCGTTCGTCGACACGAAGCGCGTGACGCGTCGAGGCTGTGCCGTTTATTGCGCGACCGGCACGGTCACATCGCTGCCGAACCAGTGCATCGAGATCTTCTTCAGCGTGCCGTCCTTGTGCAGCGAGTCGAGCGCGTCGTTGATCGCCTTCTCGAACTTCGGGTTGCCCTTGCGGAACGGGATCGCCATTTCCTGCTTGCCGCCGTTCAGCACTGCGCCCGCGCGCAGCGGCAGGTTCGACGTCTTGATCATGTACGGCAGCATCAGGCGGTCGTCGAGCGTCGCCTCGATCCGGCCGGCGGCGAGGTCGCGCAGTTTCTCCGGCGCGCCCGGATACGTCTGCACCTCGATGCCCGGCACGGTGCGCGCCATCTGGTCGTAGTTGGTGCCGAGCGTCACGCCGAGCTTCTTGCCCTTGAAATCGTCGAGCGACTTGAAGTTGCGCGTGTCGTCCTTGCGCTGGATCAGCTGGGCGGCCGAGTACGTGTACGGCTCGCTGAAGTCGAGCGCTTCCTTGCGCTGCGGCGTGATCGTGACCTGGTTGACGATCACGTCGAACTTGCCGGCCTGCAGGCCGGCGATGATGCCGCTCCATTCGGTCGGGATGAACTGCGTCTTCACGCCGAGCTTGCCGGCGACCGCGTTCGCGACGTCGACGTCGAAACCCTCGAGCTGGCCGGACGTGCCGCGCGAGTTGAACGGCGGATACGTGCCCTCGAGGCCGACGCGCAGCACGCCGGCTTTCTTGACCGAGTCGAGCAGGTCTTCGGCGTGCGCGGCGACGGCCGTGAAGCCGAGGGCCGACGCGAGCAGCAGGCCCGACAGCAGGAACTTCGAACGTTTCATCGCAGATCTCCAGAGGTCAATGTCGTGTGGTGAGCGCCGGGTATCGGTCGAACCCGGGGGCGGCCGGAATACGGGCATGTAGACACTACTCGCAACCGCGCCGCGCCGGAAGTCGAATTGGCCCTGATTGAAATCGATTTCAGCAGGGCGGGGGCGGCCGGCCGCGTGATTGGCGTGTGGGGGGGGCGTCGTACAAGGCGTGGGGAGTCGCGCAAGAAGTTGTTGCGCGGGTATCGCGAGTGACGGGCGAAATCACTCGAAATTCACTCCGATTTCAGGGTCAGCAAATTGATGATGAAAGTGGATTGCACGGAGTTGGACGCCTGGACGCGGATTGTCTGGCCTGCTGCAAGCCGTTCGTTGATCGTCGACCGGTTCAGCGTCCCGGGCACCAGTTGCTTGATCAGTGCCGGGTCAAGGTTCAAGCCGTCGTGCCCGGTTCAATCGTCACTTCCTCCTTGCGTTTGCGTGGCATAAAAGTGATTCCTTGGCTCTCGGTTTATGCCTCACACAAAAGATCGGATAAGCTCCTGCCCGTCGGTCTGGATAGACGGCCTTGTTGCCGACTACGCCGTCGTCGCGGATCTCGATCCGCAGTGAGTCGAAAAAATAGTCGCATGCATACATTGCGAAGAAATTGGAACGCTTTCATTCCAATGAGTGAATTTTCATTTTTAAGCCTATGTGTCGCCGCGGGTCTCGCCGTCGCGTGGTCGATAATTTTTATGCGAAAAATTACGAGGCAAAAGAAAATCACCTGGGGTGATGTCAAGACGTGGATCAGGAACGTCATCGATTCGCTCTAGTTGCGAATGGGAAACGACAATAGGATGAGACATGGGCCGGATACTGTGTAAATCGCATGGCGCAACCGGGGTGATACATGTTTCAAGCGATATTGCCGCCGACATGAAAACGGACGCGAGGCGCTTGAAGATTCTCCGTTACGACATCGACTGGCTGGGAGACGGACTCGCCGACATTTCATACTTTGTTTCGACCGATGTCGCGAAACAGTTCGGTTTGCCGGAGCCTGGTGATGCGCCGTTTGGATCGGATTTCGAGGATCAGCATGCGGCCGTCTTCGATGGGCTCGTTGCTGTTTGCGACAAGTGTTTTGGCGAGTATCAGAGCAGAGCTGCTTGACCGGTTGGGCTCACCATGTACTGGTCATGTGCCGAAGCGAGCCTGCGGATGGGCAGGGAGTCGATATCGAAGCCGACAAAGCGGCGTTCGAGATGCTGACGCTGGGCGTTGCGGTTCAGGTGGTGCGCACCAAGGTCGCGCCGACGCTAAAAAGGTACGGCAGCCTATCTCTACAACCTGCAAGTCGATGACAAGCCTGCTCAGTACACGAGAGCGAATTACGAGCCGGTCACGCTGAACGGCAAGTATCCTGCGCTTGCATCACGCTACACGCACAAGATTTTCAAGGTCGACCGGGTGTATGCACATCGGCTTGACCTGATCGCAAGCAAGCCTTGCGGTGACGGTTGGACCTGCGTCATTTTCTCGTCGGGTCTGGCGGCCAACGAAAATCCTGCGAAGCAGGGTATGGCGAAAATCTACGAGACAGTTCGATACCAGCCTTGATCGATGCGTTGTGCCCTGGTCACTGCTCGATAGCGTCTCCGTGTGGTGGCCAACAGTGTATTGGGACTGATCGGCAGCACTGGGAACGGGGCACATATCGCGCCTGCGTTGCTGGAGCCATCACCACGGCCAGATCGGCGCGTTCGCTTCATTGGCATAATCACGACCTTTTGCGGCATCATGCGCGAGCGCTGATGTCCGATTCCGTGATGCCGACGAACTACGTACGTGCTTTGCGGCGCTCACACGAATCTACCGACGATATCGCACATGCATGTCACGACGCCGTGCCATCCGCACCGCCAAACGTCACTCCCACCCCCTACAACCCATGCTCGCAACAACCGACCTGACGACCGTAGTCAGCCTGAAGCAGATCCTCGAAACGCCCGGCGACTTCTCTGGTTGGCTCCATCTACCGCCGAAGCCGTGGACGCTCGATACAGAGGGCGCATTCTCGGCAGACGCGCAACATGCCGAAGACGATGCATCGTCCTCGATCGCGCTGCAACCCGGCTGGAGCGTCACGCTGAACAGTGCGACGATCGAAGATATCGTGATCAACGCCCACGACCAAATCGACGAACCGAGCGTTTCGCAGTTGCTCGACGCATTCGTCTTTTACGTAGAGAACGATGAATTCATCCTGTTCTGACGACGTGGTTTGCCACACGTCATCATGAAATCCTGGCGGGACATCCTGATTGCAGCCAATCCGCTCGTTCGATTTCTCGAGGAGGATGCATTTTTGGCACCGTCTATCTCGGCAATCCCGCGGCGCATTACGTTGTCCGGGATGCGAAGGTCGCAAGTCGTTTAGCGACCGATGACTCCATCGACGATTTCGGTGAATTCAAGTGTCGGCATGCGGCTGACAGAGAGACCCGAGACCGGTATCGTTCGCAAGCGATTCGACAAGGCGCCATGTCGCCGGGAGGCACGATGCACACTCGGGATCTGAAGCAGTTCATCGTCGAAATTCGCGACACGGTGGGCGTGCACGCAAGCATCGGCGCACCTGCGCCCGACCATGCAACACACACGAGCTTCCTCTCCGTGAGCGATGAAATTGCTGCATGGTTCAGCGCACTCGACGATGTCGATCTGTCGATTCCCTGGACCGCCGACGACCTCCTGTTGTACGGCAACCAGGCGAGTCTCGCGCGTGGCCAGGCCGGCTATCGTGTCGACGCATCTGGCCGGCGTCTGTCCGGATGGCACGACGACTGGATCGTGCTGGGCCAGATGGGCGGCGATCCCGTGATCGTCGTCCCGGGAGGCGATGTGCTGTTCGACCGCCACGGCGCGGGCTCCTGGGCACCATCGCGCGTTGCGTCATCCCTCACGCACTTCGCCCACGCGCTGTGTATCTGGTGCGAGTTGTACGTTGGAAGGTACTCACGCGATATCTTCGACGACACGTATGAAATCCGGCCGGCATTCCTTGCTGAAGTCCGGGCGCGGATAGGCGAGGCGCTGCCCGATGCGGAAGCGGTGGTGTTCCTGGAGATGGTCGGCGGGTGAGTGCGGGCGAGCAGTCTCGAGCAATGCGCAGGCCAATCCGCAGGCAGCCCCGGGTGACACAAGTGATTGACTGAAACACGGTCTTACGTACGGCGAGAACGAAATGCTTGACCCCGACCAGGATGACGACCTGATCTACGTCTACGCAGGCAACTCCGGAGACGCACCGGTTCGCGAAGAACTTCCCGCGCGTCAGGTCGAGCCGGGCATCTACGAATTGCTGGCATCGCCTGGCCTGACGCTGAATCTCGCGAAAGGCGATCTTGTCCGCATGGATGACCCCGATCGTCCTGCCACGGTGCTGAAGCGCGGCGGAAACTACTGCATCCAGATCTATGGCGACGCGATTCCGGATCGCGACATCGACCGGCTTGCGCATGAGGTCGAATCCGAACTGGGCGGTACGCTCGACGGTCGTTACGGCGGCTCGCTCGCGTTATCGGTGCCGTCCGGTGCGGGAGGCGAACGAATTCGTACCGTCTTCGACGGCTTCACGGCAAGAACCGGCCTTGCCTGGTACTACGCGAACATCTACCGGAACTTCGAGGATCCGGACGACGAAACGCTGCTCGACTGGTGGCTCGAGCCGTGACGCGCAACATCGAACACGTGTACGTCGGAGATACCGACAGGAAGATCAACCGATGACCCGCACACCGACCATCGGCACGACCGTGGCCGAAATCGAAGCAGCCGAAGCATCACTCGGCCGCGCGTTGCCGCATTCGTTCGCGACATGGCTGCTGCTCAACAACGGCAGGTCGCTTGGCGGAGTGTCCGTGTTCCCCGTCTTCGATGCGCGCAATCCGCGCAAGACCTGGAATTCGATCGTTCGGCACTACAGCGAAGGTTGGCGCGCGTGGCGAGACAACTTCGACCACACGGATGCCGATTTCTCGAATCTGTTGCCGTTTGCCGAGTTCGGGACGGGTGACTACTATTGCTTCGACTACGACCGGACAGAGGCATCGTGCGAACCGGCCGTCGTCCTTTGGTCGCACGAGACGGGCGAGACGACGCCGGTATCCGACAGTTTCACGGCTTTTCTGTCGATGCAGGACGGCATGGAGGGGAGCGGGAAATGAACCTGACGGATGATCCGGCCGCGTTACGTGAACGCCAGGAGGCCGTGTGTGCGCGATACGCTCTGCGTGCTGCCGAACCCGGGCACAAGGTTGCGGTCGCGATAGCGACGCTCGGGCGGATGCCAGTCTATGGCACGCGCATCGCGCTGTCGGAAGGCGATGACATCGGCTGGTTTTTCCACTGCGGCGAATATTCAGAGGCGCCCGACTTCTACCAGCCGCTGCACGCCGCACATCTGCCCACCTACCTGCCGCTGGTCTTGCCCTATTTGATGCTGCCGCCCGGCGCGCGTTTCATCATCGACGACGCCGGCTACGAAGACGTCTGGATGGATCTCCCCGGCAACGAGGCGTCGCGGTGAGTGCGCGGCAGACCTTTCGCAAGGCGCTGATGCTGCTCGATCATGGCATGACGGATCGGGGCGAAGCCGTGCTGCATCTTGCGCTGACCGAGGCCGAGCAGGAGGGCGATCGCGTTGCCCTCGCCCAGTCGCTCGTCGCGCTGGGCGACCTGATGTGCGAGACGTCACGCAGTGGATCGGCGCGTCCGTTCCTGGAGCGGGCGCTTGCGGCGGCACGAGACCTCGATGCCGGCTTACTGGCGTGCGAGCGTGACAGGGCCGAACGATTGCTGGCGCGTATCGAATGCGAGCGCATCGGATTGCAGATTCGCGGCCCGGAAGATTTCAAGAACAGGACGTTCACGCTTGCCGACTTCATCGTGGTTGTGCGAGCGAAGGCCGAACGGCCGGAGGGCTACGATCCGGCGTGGCAATACGATGTGTACGGAAATGACGGCGATGCAGACTGGTGTCCGCGGCAGACGATCTATATCGGCGACAAGGTACACGTCGACGACGACGATCGCGAGCGCTACCCCGAGCGGGTCACTGAGCTCGGTTACGTATTCCGCTACTCGTGCGAGCACTTCCAGGACGTCGTCGATCTGGCCTGTCGCCAGAAACCGGGCGCATCGATCGACGACCTCGTCCGCTGTCTCAACCACTTTGATCGCCGCGACGACTTCCTCGATCTGGATTCGAACGGCGAGTAGCCGCGAGCACGACGAACGGGACGTCGCAACAAAAAAGGACCGCCGGGGCGGTCCTTTCTCATCGTGAAGCGAGGCAGAGAAGCCTCCGCTCCTCAAGGCAGCGAAATCGTCAAATTGGCCGATTCCGGCCCGACCTTGATGACCTGCGAATAAGGCGCCAACGCCTGCAGCGTCTTGTCCTTCAGATACGTATTGAGCCCGAGATACCCGAGGAGCGCCACCAGCGCAAAAACCGCCCCGATCGCCCAAACCGGCACTTCGCGTTTGAGTCGATGCGCGATCTGATCCGGCAACGGCCAATGCGGCGCGAACGGCGCCCGCTTGCCCTTCATATGCGCGATCTCGTCCCCCAGCCGTGCGGTGAGGTAAGCCAGCTTCTCCGGCCCTTCGAGCAGATACTTGCCCTGGAACCCGAGCAGCAGGCACATATGAAACACCTCGAGCGACTGCAGCCGCGCCGCACCCTGCGCGCGGCACTCCTCGAGATACTGAAAGAACTTCTCGCCCGCGAGCTGCTCGCCGAACAGCACGAGCTGCAGCGGCCGGCGTTCCCAGTCCGCACGGATCTTGAACTGCGACGACAGCACCATCTCGTCGATGGCCGCGCAGAACGCGAACTTCGCGCCGTACACATCCTCGGCCGCGATATTCAGCTTTTTCGCGCCGCGCTCGAAGTCCGACAGGAATTCCTGGATCCGCGTGCTGAACTCGCTCGCGCTATCCGGCTCCCGCCTGTTCTTGAGCAGGAACAGCATGAAGAACCCGTCGTACAGCAGGTCGAGCAGCGAACGGGCCTGGAACGAGGCATCCGTCGACGCCGGGGTATGCAGGGGAGGCGGCGCGTTGTCGCCGAACAGGGAAGGCGCGTAGCTCATGATGTGACCGCGATCAGTTCGAACTTCAGGTCATTGATGCCAGTCGGCGCGTAGATCATCGCGGACTGGGCCTGCAGCATGCGCTCGTACAGCGCGCCGCGCGAATCGAGCGCGAAGTAGCAGGCGCCGGGGCGCACCGGAATCGCGGGCGGTACCTGCGGCGTGTACGACAGCCGCACGCCGGGCATCGCCGACAGCACGAGCTTGTCGACGTCGTCGGGCGCACCGACCTTGAAGCGGGCCGGCACCGCATCGACGAGCTCGACGCTCGGCATGTCCGCGGACACCGCGAGGTAGAACTCGGTCTTGTCGTCGATCTTGCCGGAATCGAGGCGGCCGAGGTGGAACGACGGGCGCACCTCGTCGAGCGTGATCGCGAAGTAGCGCGTCGAGATCACGGTGTCGAGCAGCTCGCGCAGCATCAGGTCGAGACGCGCAAAGCTCGGGCCCGGATCGTCATGGCGGTACACCGGCAGGTCCGCGAGCGTGTAGCCCTTCGAGAACGTCATCAGCTGGCCCGCGAGGCGCAGCAGTTCCTGGAACAGCCGCTCGGGATGCAGCGCCGAATGCTGGTGCAGGTGCGCGAGCGTCGCGAACGCGGCGTTCGCCGTGTGCAGCAGCCAGAACGACGCGATGTCGCCCGAGCGGAATTCGATGATGTTCTTCGACGGCTCGCGGTGAAAGCCGTACAGCGCGTTCACCTTCGCCTGCAGCGCATCGACGAGCTGGCGCAGCCGCTGGTGCAGGATCGGCGATGCGTCGATCGCGAGGCACGGCGGCACGAAGCTGTCGTCGATCTCGAAACCGGACGTCGCGGTGCGGCGCACGCGTACGAGCGGCACCGACAGCAGCTGGTCGCGCGGTTCGCTGTGCGCGATCAGCTTGACCTGCGTCTTCAGGAACGTGATGTCGGCTTCGGCTGCGTCGGTGAAGTTGTCGCCGACGCTGGTCTGCTCGCTGACGAAACGCGTCATGAAGCCGGCGGCCGGATCGTCGCTGTAGTTGGTGCCGTTCTCGCGCAGCGGGTGCAGCGCGAGATAGAACACGAATTCGTTGATGCCGTCAGGCAGCGTGTCCAGCGCGATCGGCGGCGGCAGGTCGTCGGCCTGCGGCGCGGCATACAGCGCGCCGTCCGGGAACACGAGCGCGAGCTCGGCCACCCGCAGCACGTTGCTGCCGAGTGCGTCGCGGTCGATGCGCACCGAGCGCACGCCCCAGTTGTACGGCTGGATCGCCTGGATCGATTCGAACAGGCGCGCTTCGTGGTACGCGTCCTGTCGCTGAAAGTGTTGAGGCCGGAGGAACAGCCCTTCCCCCCACAGCACCTTGGCCGAATAACTCATGTCAAATCCGGTTAATGTCGCGTTGCGATGTAATCGATTCGTTCGTGCCCGAATTAAATCGCCAATTGTTAACTCTTGTTAATTGACATTCGTGCGTCATGTTTAACCGCAGGAGACCGAAGAAAGCAAATTCAGCGGTTGCGAAGGCGCACCCTGTTGCGGTGCGATGACGGTGCCATCGGTGACCGTCATCGCGCAATTATGCAGGCCGATGATTATGCCGGATTTCTCCGACTTCACCGGATCGAACGTCAGTTTCCATCGTTGTAGTGCGGGATCGCGGAACAGCGCGACGATGCCGAACGCTTGCGCTTCGCGCGAAACCTTCTCGGTCGCCGTATAGCGCTGGCCCGGAATCAGCGTGATTTCACGCACGTTCAGCAAATCCGCGCCCAGCGCGGCTTTTTCCTTGGTCGGATCCGTAAATGCGTCGAACGGCGCCTGCTGGAACGACGTCGGGTCCTTCAGCGCATAGAGCCGCACGACGAGCGCGAGCGGCTTGTTGTCGGTCGCGGCGTTCAGGTTCGGCGCCGCGGCGAGCGTGATGCCGAGGTTGCGCGGCGGCTTCTGCGCGTCGGGCACCTCGGGCTTGCCGATGCCGGCCGCGGACATCACGGCGCTCGCGGCCGAGCCGAGCAGCGGGGCGGCCGCGCATCCGGCCAGAAGGGCGCAGGCAAGCAGCGGCAGCGCATAGCGAATCATCAACGATCTCATCGTATTTCCGGCGTGCTGCCTTTATCCCTGTCAAATCTGCCGGGTATTTCCGCGCGCGTTGCGTATCCCCGACATTGCACTGTTCAACTATTAAGCACGCCCGCGTCGTGGCGAGCGCCCGGAAATTTTTTCCGCCGCCCCGGCGGCGCGTCGTGCAACCAGTAAAACTTGCCCATTCCGGCCGAAAGAAAAATCGCTGCGAGCCCGCGGCGAGCGGCCATTGGAGGGGGTAGCGCCCGGTTTTAAAAGGAATTACTCTTCACACGACGATTGAATTATGAAAAATTGATCGGTACTATACCCGCGCGCTTCTTGCAAAGCAAAAGAACCAGATTCTCAACGATTTAAAACTCACGCGCCGGTGGATATAACGATGAAAGACCGTCTCTTCGCAAAACTGTCTGGGGTAGTAGTGGCTTGCGGCGTGATCGCCGGCTGTGCGAGCCAGCCTCCCGCACCGCCGACTGCCGAGGTGTTCAACAAGTCGCTGGCGGATGCGGACGCAGTTGCGAAGGCGGGGGACCAGGACAAGGCTCTCGGCCTGTATCAGCAGCTCGCGAAGTCGGATCCGACGCGCGAGGAGCCGTGGTCGCGCATTGCGCAAATCCAGTTCGCACAGAACCACTACGGTCAGGCAATCGTTGCCGCGCAGGAAGCGCTGCAGCGCGACGCGACCGACCGTCAGGCGAAGAGCGTGCTGGCCGTGGCCGGCCTGCGGATCGCGACGCAGTCGCTCGGCGAGCTGCGTCAGGATTCGTCGCTCGCGGGCGACGCGAAGTCCGATGCGCAGGCGCTCGCGAAGCAACTGCGCGACACGCTGGGCGAATCGGCGCTGTTCCCGCCGGAGACGAAGGCCGTGAAGCCGCGCCCGCCGCGCCGGGTCGTTCATCGCCCGAAGACCGGCGGCGCACCGGCGGCCGAGGCAGCAGCGACCACCACGCCGACGCCGCCCACCACGCCGCAAAAGGGCGGCGCGGATCCGTTCGGCGCACTGCGCAACTGAAACCGCAACTGACGCGATAACCACAACTAACCTGGGAGCCGTCGAGATGGCCAAGAAAGAAAGCATTCAGAAAAGCTTGCAGAAAATACGGCCGCCGCGCGTCCAGCTGACCTATGAGGTCGAGAAGGGCGATGCGATCGAGGTGAAGGAACTGCCGTTCGTCGTCGGGGTCGTCGGCGATCTGGCGGGCCAGTCCGAAATCGAGCAGCCGAAGCTGCGCGACCGCAAGTTCGTCAACATCGACCGCGACAATTTCGACGACGTGATGAAGGCGATCGAGCCGCGTGCCGCGTTCCAGGTGGAAAACCGCCTGAGCCCGGAAGGCGGCAAGTTCGCGGTCGACCTGAAGTTCCGCTCGCTGTCGGATTTCAGCCCGGACGAAGTCGTCGAACAGGTCGAGCCGCTGCGCCGCCTGCTCGAGGCGCGCTCGAAGCTCGCCGACCTGCGCAACAAGCTCGCCGGCAACGACAAGCTCGAGGATCTGCTGTCCGAGGTGCTGAAGAACACGCAGCAGCTGCAGGAGCTCGCGAAGGGCACCGGCGGCGACAAAGACGGCGAATGACGACGGAGTGTTGAGATGAACCAGCAAACGGCTGCGGCCCAAGCGAGCGGCGCGGAATACGCCGCCGGGACTTCGCTGCTCGACGACATCGTCGAGAAGAGCAAGGTCGCGAAATCCGATTCCGAGCATGCGCGTGCGAAGGACCTGATCGGTGAACTCGTGCACCAGGTGCTCGACGGCACGGTGATCGTGTCGGACAACCTGTCGGCCACGATCGACGCGCGCGTCGCGGAACTCGACCGCCTGATTTCCACGCAGCTTTCCGCGGTGATGCACGCGCCGGAATTCCAGCGTCTCGAAAGCACGTGGCGCGGGATGGACTATCTGGTCAAGGAAAGCAACACCGGCCAGACGATCAAGATCAAGGCGCTGCACGCTCCGAAGCGCGACCTCGTGCGCGACTTCAAGGGCGCGAGCGAATTCGACCAGAGCGCGCTGTTCAAGAAGGTCTACGAAGAGGAATTCGGCACGTTCGGCGGCTCGCCGTTCGGTGCGCTGATCGGCGATTACGAGATCTCGCGCCAGCCGGAAGACATGTACTTCATCGAGCAGATGTCGCACGTCGCGGCAGCCGCGCATGCGCCGTTCATCGCGTCGGCGTCGCCCGAGCTGCTCGGCCTCGAGTCGTTCTCCGACCTCGGCAAGCCGCGTGATCTCGGCAAGGTGTTCGATACGGTCGAATATGCGAAGTGGAAGTCGTTCCGCGACGCCGAGGATTCGCGCTACGTCGGCCTGACGCTGCCGCGCTTCCTCGGTCGCCTGCCGTTCAATCCGAAGGACGGCCAGACCGCGGAGAACTTCAACTTCGTCGAAGACGTCGACGGCACCGACCACGACAAGTACCTGTGGTGCAACGCCGCGTGGGCGTTCGCTGCGCGCCTGACGGCCGCATTCGACGACTTCGGCTGGTGCGCGGCGATCCGCGGCGTCGAAGGCGGCGGCCTCGTCGAGGACCTGCCGACCCACACGTTCAAGACCGACGACGGTGAAGTCGCGCTGAAGTGCCCGACCGAAATCGCGATCACCGATCGCCGCGAGAAGGAACTGAGCGACCTCGGCTTCATCCCGCTCGTTCATTGCAAGAACTCGGATTACGCTGCGTTTTTCGCTGCGCAATCGGTGCAGAAACCGAAAAAATACAGCACCGACAGCGCGAATGCGAACGCCGTCCTGTCCGCCCAGCTTCAGTACATCTTCTCGGTGTCGCGCGTGGCGCACTACCTGAAGGCGATGATGCGGGACAAGATCGGCAGCTTCGCATCGGCGCAGAACGTAGAGACTTTCCTCAACCGGTGGATTTCGCAGTACGTCCTGCTCGACGACAACGCGTCGCAGGAACAGAAGGCGCAATTCCCGCTGCGCGAGGCATCCATACAAGTGTCGGAGATTCCGGGCAAGCCGGGCTCGTATCGTTCGGTCGCGTTCCTGCGCCCGCACTTTCAGCTCGACGAACTCTCGATTTCTCTGCGACTTGTCGCTGATCTGCCCAAACCGGCAAATTCATAAGCGAGTAAATCGCCCGGGCGGGCCGCCTGGGTAGGACGTTAAAACCACCTCTTTGGGGAGTCGAAGGGCCATGTTACATATGCACTTGCAGTTTGGTAGTCCCGCGGTGAAGGGCGAGTCCGCGGACAAGGACCACCAGGGCTGGATCGAACTGAAATCGTGGGATCACTCGATCGTTCAGCCGCGTTCGGCAACCGCATCGACCGCTGGCGGTCACACGATGACGCGTTGCGAGCACGGCGACATGATTTTCACGAAGGAAATCGATTCGTCGAGCCCGCTGCTGTACCAACACGCTTCGGGCGGTACCACGTTCGACGAGGTGACGGTTCATTTCTCGCGCGCTGACGGTGAAGGCAAGCGCGTGCAGTATCTGGAAGTCAAGCTCAAGTACGTGATCATCTCGAGCATCGCCCCGAGCGTTCGCGAGGAAGGTCTGCCGCTCGAGACGTTCTCGCTGAAGTACGCAGCCGTGCAGTGGAAGCAAACCCAGCAGAAGATCGGCGGCAACCAGGGCGGCAACACGCAAGGCGCCTGGAGTCTGACGAAGAACGACAAGACCTACGCGGTCTAAGGTCGGTTGCGGCAGCGGGGCGCTCGGCGTCCCGTTGCCGTTTTCGCTGTAAGTCAGGGCCTGTTTCCGCTAATAACGGGCTTGCGCTGGCCCCCAGAAGGGCCGAGCGCAAGGATTGCGACGAAGCGAATACTCGACGTATTCGCGAGGAGCGTGACGCGGCGATCGGCCCTTCTGGGGGCCAGCCCCACGAATGATTTTTTCAAACAGGGGAACGTGCGTTGCCGGCCGTATTGCGGCGTCGTTCGTCGCTTGTTTGGCTCGGCCAAACGGCGCTCCTCACTCCTTGCACTACGACCGGCAACACACGTTCGCAAGCCCGTTATTAGCGGAAACAGGCCCTTATGAAACGATTCGAACCCAGTTTTCTCGACAAGCTGTTCGACGACGAACCGCACCTGCCGGCCTCGGCAGCGATGCGGCAATTGTCGCTGGACGAGCTCAAGAACACGGTCGCCCGCGACGTCGAGGCGATCCTCAACACCCGTATCGCCCACACCGAGAACGAGCTGGCCACGCTGCCGGAGTGCCAGAAGTCGGTGCTGACCTACGGGCTGAACGATTTTGCAGGGCTGAGCCTGGCGAGTCACTACGACCGCGCGTTCATCTGCAAGTCGATCCAGCAGGCCATCGCGCGCCACGAGCCGCGCCTGCAGCAGGTGCAGGTGACGTTCGAGCTGAACGAGCAGGCCACCAACGCGCTTTATTTCGCGATCCAGGCGCTGCTCGTCGTGCACCCGGCCGAGGAGCCGGTGAGTTTCGACGCGATGCTGCAGCCGTCGACGCTGCAGTATTCGGTCACGCGCGCACGCGCCGCCAGAATGCAGTAAATCAAGCCGCCGAGCGGGCCGGACCGCCCGGTGATGGTTCAGGGTCCGGCAGGAAATATTGAGGTTCGGGGTCGTCGATGGAAGAATTGCTGCCGTATTACGAGCGCGAATTATCGTTTTTGCGGCGCTATTCGCGAGATTTCGCCGAACGTTATCCGAAGATCGCGGCGCGGCTCGCGCTGTCCGGCGAGCATTGCGAGGACCCTCACGTCGAGCGGATGATCGAGTCGTTCGCGCTGCTCGGCGCGCGCATCAACAAGAAGCTCGACGACGATTACCCCGAATTCACCGAAGCGCTGCTGGAAGTGCTCTATCCGCACTACCTGCGGCCGTTCCCGTCGTGCTCGATCGCGCAGTTCACGCCGGCCTCGCCCGGCCAGCAGACCGAGCCGGTCGTGATCGATCGCGGGACCGAGCTGAAGAGCCGCCCGATCCGCGGCGTGCAGTGCCGGTTCCGCACCGCCTATGACGTGACGCTCGCGCCGATCCGCATCTCGGAAGCGCGCTACACGCCGGTCGCGCTCGCGCCGAGCGCGACGGTGCTGCCGTCGAACGCGACGGGCGTGATCTCGATCACGTTCGAGTCGCTCGCCGCGCAGCTCGATCTCGGTGCGCTGAAGCTGCCGACGCTGCGCGCGCACCTGCACGGCGAGCAGTCGTTCGTCGCCGCGCTGACCGACTGCCTGTTCGTCAACGTGCTCGGCGCGTATGTCGAGCCTGAACGCAACGGCCGCTGGACCGCGTTGCGCAAGCTGCCGATCGCGCACGCCGGCTTCGACGAGGACGACGCGCTGATCGACTACCCGGCGAAATCGCATCCCGCGTATCGCCTGCTCACCGAATACTTCGCGTTCCCCGACAAGTTCGATTTCGTCGACTTCGACATCGCGGCGATCGCGCGCGCGACGGGCCGCTGCCAGCGGGCGACGCTGCACCTCGTGCTGCAGGACGTGCGCAGCGATTCGCACGTCGCGCGGCTGCTCGAGCTGCTGACGGCGAGCCACTTCCGGCTGTTCTGCACGCCGATCGTCAACCTGTTCCGCCAGCACGGCGAGCCGATCCGCATCACGCACCGCGCGGTGTCCTACCCGGTGATCGCCGAGGCGCGGCGCGCGTTCGCGTACGAGGTGTATTCGATCGATTCGGTGAAGCTCGTCAGGCAGCAGGCGCACGAGGAATCGGTGATCGAATTCCGGCCGTTCTACTCGCTGCATCACGGCGAATCGGCGCGGATCGGCCATTACTGGTTCGCGCGCCGCAACGACTGGGTCGCGCAGAAGAGCCCCGGTTACGAAACCGAAATCTCGATCGTCGACATCGATTTCGAGCCGACGTCGCCGCAGACCGACACGCTGAGCCTCGACCTCACCTGCACGAACCGCGACCTGCCGGCCATGCTCGCGTTCGGGCTCGAAGGCGGCGACCTGTTCCAGGAAGGCGGCGCGCAGACGAGCGGCATCTCGATGCTGCGCCGCCCGACACAGAGCGTGCGCTTCGAGCGCGGCCGCGCCGCGCACTGGCGGCTCGTGTCGCACCTCGCGCTCAATCACGTGTCGCTGGTCGCGCACGGCCTCGCGCCGCTGAAGGAAATGCTGACGCTGTACGACCTGCGGCGCACCGCCGTGTCGATGCGCCAGATCGACGGCCTCGCCGGCGTCGAGCAGCGCGGCGCCGTGCAGTGGCTGCCCGGCAAGCCGTTCGCGACCTTCGTGCGCGGCATCGAGATCCGCCTGACGATCGACGAGGAGCACTTCGTCGGCGCGAGCCTGGCCTCGTTCGTGCGCGTGCTCGACAGCTTCTTCGGGCTGTACGTCCACCTCAACAGTTTCGTTCAACTAGTCGTCGTGTCGAAGCGCACCGGCGAGGAGATCATCCGATGCAAGCCCCGGACCGGCGAATCGATCCTGGCGTAGTCGACGCGCTGCTCGACGAACCGCACCGCTTCGAGTTCTTCCAGGCCGTGCGCGTGCTCGAAGGGCTGTTCGCGCGGCAGGCGTCGGATGCGCCCGGCGCGTGGCGGCAGGGCGACGTGGTCGCGCAGCGCATCGAATTCCGCAACACGCTGTCGCTCGGTTTTCCGCCGAGCGAGATCGAAGGCGCGCGCTCGTTCGACGGCGACGGCACGCAACTGAAGACGGACGAGCAGCGCGGCGCCGCGCTCGCGGCCGGCGAGCTCGGCCACGTCGAGCTGACGCCCGCGTTCTTCGGGCTGCTGGGCGGGCAGGGCGCGCTGCCGCTGCATTACACCGAGCAGATCATCGCGCGCGAGCACCTGAAGCGCGACCACGCGGCGCGCGCATTCTTCGACGTGTTCTCGAACCGCGCGACCGCGCTGTTCTATGCCGCGTGGAAGAAATACCGGCTGCCGTTCCATTACGAGCTCGATCGCGACGAACGTTATCTGCCGCTGCTGCTCGCGATCGCGGGCGTGCCGAGCGACGAAGTGCGCGACAGCCTCGCGGCCGGCGTGGGCGGCGTGCTCGACGAGGCCGTTGCCGGTTATGCGCTGGCCGCGCGGCACCGGCCGATGTCGGCCGCATACCTGCAGCGCACGCTGTCGGACTATTTCCGCGTGCCGGTGAAGATCGACCAGTTCGTCGGCAAGTGGTACGACGTGCCGCCCGACCAGCTGAGCGTGCTCGGCGAGGTCAACGCGGTGCTCGGCGCGACGGCGCTCGTCGGCGAACGCGTATGGCAGCGCGACATGCGCGCGCGGATCGTCGTCGGCCCGCTGTCCAAGCGCGACTACGAGGCGTTCCTGCCCGGCGGCGCGCAGGCCGTCGCACTGGAGCGGATGCTGACGCTGCTGGCCGGCGTCACGCTCGAATACGAGGTGAAGCTCGTGCTCAAGCGCACCGAGGTCGGTGCGAGCGTGCTCGGCGCCGGCTCGCGGCTCGGCTGGGACGCGTTCCTGTGCACGCGAGACGCGCTCGAGGATCGCTCCGACGCGCGCTACGAACTGCACGTGATTCACTGATTCCAAGGGTCTGTTTACATATGGAACGCGCATGCGAATGCCCGAAATCGCTCGTCCCCCAAGGGGACTTCCTAACGGGGCGCAGGCAAGAAGTGAGGAGCGCCGTTTGGCCGAGCCAAACAAGTGACGAGCGACGCCGCCATGCGGGCGATTTCGGGCATTCCCGTGATATGAATTTTTTGATTTGGGGTTGCCACGAGAACGGCCGCTCGCCGCGTTGCGCTCCTTGCGAATACGTCAGTATTCGCGGCGTCGCGCGCCTCGCGAGCGGCCGTTCTCGTGGCAACGCATGCGCGTTCCATATGTAAACAGACCCTAACAACAAACACGCAATCGAACCTGAGATCGACGCCATGAGCACGCCTCTGAAGACCCTGATCACGAAACTGAACCCGCTGTGCCGCCACGCGACCGAGCGTGCGGCGAGCGCGTGCCTGGCGCGCGGCCACTACGAAGTCGATCTGGAGCACCTGTTCCTCGCGTTGCTCGAAGAGCCGGCGGGCGACCTGCCGCTAGCGCTGCGCGCGAGCCGTGTCGATCCGCATGCGCTGCGCGCCGATCTGGAGCGCGAACTGACGCGCCTGAAGACCGGCAACACGCGCACGCCTGTGTTCTCCGTGCACCTGATCGCGCTGTTCGAGCAGGCGTGGCTGATCGCGTCGCTCGATTCGCAGCTCGGCCGCATCCGTTCCGGGCACCTGTTGCTCGCGCTGCTGACCGCGCCGGATCTCGCGCAGTTCGCGCAGCGGATGTCGTCGCAGTTCGCGGAAGTGAACGTGACGGACCTGAAGCACAAGTTCGACGAAATCATGGCCGGATCGAGCGAGGCCGAACCGCGCCAGGGCGATACGGAAGACGGCAGCCTCGCGCCGGCAGCCGACGGCACGGCGCCCGCGGCGGGCCCGTCGAAGACGCCCGCGCTCGACACGTACACGACCAACCTCACGCAGCGCGCACGCGACGGCAAGATCGACCCGGTGATCGGCCGCGAAGCCGAGATCCGCCAGGCGATCGACATCCTGATGCGTCGCCGCCAGAACAACCCGATCATGACCGGCGAGGCCGGCGTCGGCAAAACGGCGGTCGTCGAGGGCCTTGCGCTGCGCATTGCGGCCGACGACGTGCCGCCGCCGTTGCGCGGCGTCGCGCTGCACGTGCTCGACATGGGGCTGCTGCAGGCCGGCGCGAGCGTGAAGGGCGAGTTCGAGAATCGCCTGAAGAGCGTGATCGACGAGGTGAAGAAGAGCGCGCACCCGATCATCCTGTTCATCGACGAGGCGCACACGATCATCGGCGCGGGCGGCCAGGCCGGCCAGAACGATGCGGCGAACCTGCTGAAGCCGGCGCTCGCGCGCGGCGAGCTGCGCACGATCGCCGCGACGACGTGGAGCGAATACAAGAAGTACTTCGAGAAGGACGCGGCGCTTGCGCGGCGCTTCCAGGTCGTGAAGGTCGAGGAGCCGAGCGAGCCGCTCGCGGCCGCGATGCTGCGCGGGATGTCCGGCCTGATGGAAAAGCACTTCAACGTGCGGATCCTCGACGATGCGATCACCGAGGCCGTGCGTCTGTCGCACCGCTACATCAGCGGCCGCCAGCTGCCGGACAAGGCGATCAGCGTGCTCGACACCGCGTGCGCGAAGGTCGCGCTCGCGCACAGCGCGACGCCGGCGGCGATCGACGACACGAAGAAGCGCATCGAGCGGATCGACGCGGAAATCGCGTCGCTGGAGCGCGAGGCGGCCGGCGGCGCGGCGCACGACGAGCGGCTCGGCGAGCTGCGCGGCGCGCGCGACACGGCGCTCGAACAACTGGCGAAGGACGAAGCGCGTTATGAAGCCGAGCGCGTGATCGTCGCCGAAATCACCGAACTGCGCGACACGCTCGACAAGGCACGCGGCCCGTCGGAAGACGGCCAGCCGGTCGACGTGCAGGCAACACGCGACAAGCTCGCCGAGCGCGTCGCGGCGCTGCACGCGCTGCAGGGCGGCGAGCCGATGGTGCCGCTGCAGGTCGACGGCCATGTCGTCGCCGAGATCGTCGCCGCGTGGACGGGCATTCCGCTCGGCCGGATGGTGAAGGACGAGATCGACACCGTGCTGAACCTGCAGCCGCTGCTCACCGCGCGCGTGATCGGCCAGGACCATGCGCTCGACGCGATCGCGCAGCGCGTGCGCACCGCGACCGCGAACCTCGAGGATCCGAACAAGCCGCGCGGCGTGTTCATGTTCGTCGGGCCGTCGGGTGTCGGCAAGACCGAGACGGCACTCGCGCTGGCCGACATCCTGTACGGCGGCGAGCGCAAGATGGTCACGATCAACATGAGCGAGTACCAGGAAGCGCACAGCGTGTCGGGCCTGAAGGGCTCGCCGCCGGGCTACGTCGGCTACGGTGAAGGCGGCGTGCTGACCGAGGCCGTGCGCCGCAACCCGTATTCGGTCGTGCTGCTCGACGAGGTCGAGAAGGCGCACCCCGACGTGCTCGAGATGTTCTTCCAGGTGTTCGACAAGGGCGCGATGGACGATGCCGAAGGGCGCGAGATCGACTTCCGCAATACGCTGATCATCCTGACGTCGAACGTCGGTTCCGCCGCGGTGATGCAGGCGTGCCTGAACAAGCCGGCCGAGGAACTGCCCGATCCGGATGCCCTTGCCGAGACGCTGCGCCCGCAGCTGTACAAGACGTTCAAACCCGCGTTCCTCGGGCGCATGAAGGTCGTGCCGTACTATCCGATTTCCGACGACGTGCTGGCCGAGATCATCGAGCTGAAGCTCGAGCGGATCCGCCGCCGGATCGAGGCGAACCACAAGGCGGCGTTCGAATGGGACGAGTCGCTTGTCGACGCGGTGCTCGCGCGCTGCACCGAAGTCGATTCGGGCGCCCGCAACGTCGACCATATCCTGAACGGCACGCTGCTGCCGGAGATCGCGGGCCACGTGCTCGGCCGGATCGCCGACGGCGCGGCCATCGCGCGCATCGCGGTGCGCGCGGACGAGGCCGGCGAATTCACGTACACCGTCGAATGAGCGCGGCCGCGCATCACCCAGCATTGATGAACTGAAACCATGCCGATCAATCTCCCCGAGCTGCTGACGCCGATCAGCGATGCGTCGCCCAGCGGCGACGACCTGCTGTTTTCGAACGAATTCGACGCGATCCAGGACGCGCGGCGCTACGACGACCCGACGCTCGACCAGGGCGAATGGGTGACCGAGATCAAGGAGGCCGACTGGGGCTTCGTCGTCGATCACGCAGGCGAGCTGCTGCGCACGCGCACGAAGGACCTGCGGCTCGCCGTGTGGCTGACCGAGGCGCTCGCGCTCGAGGACGGCATCACCGGCCTCACCGAAGGTTATGCGCTGCTCGAGGGCCTGTGCCGCGACTTCTGGGACACCCTCCACCCGCTGCCCGAAGACGACGACATCGAGCACCGGCTCGGCAACGTCGCGTGGCTGTCCGGCCGCACGGCCGAGCTGCTGCGCGCGGTGCCGTTGACGGACGGCGCGTCGAACGCGTTCAGCACGCTCGACTGGGAAGTGGCGCAGCACGTCGCGCAGGCCATCAAGCGTGACCCCGAACACGCGGACGACATCGCACGCGGCAAGCCGTCGATCGAGCAGATCGATTCGTCGCGGCGCGTGACGTCGATCGCGTTCTACACGGCGCTGCTCGCGAACCTGAAGGCGTTCGAATTCGCGCTCGATGCGTTCGAGGAGCGGCTCGTCGAGCGCGCGGGCGATTCGGCGCCGAGCTTCCGGCAGGCGCGCGACGCGTTCGAGACCGTGTACCGGCTCGCCGAGCGCTTTGCGCGCGAGCAGGGTTATACGGGCAGCGCGCCGCACACACAGTCGGCACCGCAGGCGCAACCCGAGCGCATCGAGCCGGTGTTCGGCAATCCGATTCAGACCGAGGAGACTCACGTGCAGCCGCAGCCCATTCCGCGCGCCCCGGTGACGCAGATGATCGCCGGCATCCAGAACCGTGCGCAGGCCGTCGACCAGCTGCGCGCGGTCGCCCGCTATTTCCGCCAGACCGAGCCGCACAGCCCGGTCGCGTATCTCGCCGACAAGGCGGCCGAATGGGCCGACATGCCGCTCCACAAGTGGCTCGAGAGCGTCGTGAAGGACGACGGCTCGCTGTCGCATATTCGCGAACTGCTGGGCGTGAGGCCGGACGAGCAGTCGTAAACGCGAAACGGGCGGCGCATCGCTGCCGCCGCCCGTCGCCTGCCGGGCCGCTTCGCACGAAGCGGCCCGTGACACCCCTCTACGCTTACTGCCCCACCCGGAACTCGATCCGTCGATTCCGCGCGCGCCCGTCCGCCGTATCGTTCGGCGCGATCGGCTGATCCGGCCCGACACCCGTCGTCGTCATCTGCTGCGGCGGGATGCTCTTCGTGATCAGGTAACCCTTCACCGCATCCGCGCGCGCCTGGCTGAGCGCGATGTTCGACGTGCGGTTCCCCGAGTTGTCGGTGTGGCCGATGATGTCGACCGTGCGGTTCTGCATCTTCGCGAGCGCGGCCGCCATCTGGTCGAGGATCAGCTTGCCCTGCGGCGTGAGCGTCGCGCTGCCCGTCTCGAACTCGATCGTCCGGTTCGCGAGCGTCTGGTCGAGCACGCCCTGTTCGGATGCCGATACGCGCAGCCCGTTCCTGATCGTATACGTCGGGTTCAGCGTATTCGCCATGTCGCTCGCGAGCTGCTGGCGCTGCGCTTCGTTGTGCACCTCGCCCTTCATCTCGATCTGCGTGCCGTTGATCTTCAGCTGCCCCTTGCTGATCTGCTTGAGCTGCGCGCCGAGCAGCTTCTGCACGTTCGCGCTCCAGTTCGGCGGCGTTGCGACGTCGCCGACCTCGATCTGGTCGACGACGTTCGTCGCGCCGTAGGTGTCGCGCAGCTTCTGCAGCACGGCGGCCTTGGTCGCCTCGTCGGGCACCTTGCCGCCGACGACCACCTGGCCGGGTGTCGCGGCCGCGGGCGGCGGCGTGATGGTGCTCGCGGTGCCGGCCGTGCCGTGCACGACGGCGCCTGACGCCGTCCCCGGTGCGGCACCGGGGTTCGCGGGCAGCGCGGTCGTCGCGACCGTGCCGTTGCCGACCGGCGTGACCGTCGCGCCCGTGTTCTGCGCGAAGGCCGCGCCGCTGCCGATGAACAGGCCGGAGGCGAAGAGGGCGGCGAGGACGTGATTCATGCGATGCATCCCGTCAGCCTCCGATGAACGCTTCACGGAACGCGTCGATGGCGACGCGCAGCGAGAGTTGCGGTTGTTCGAGGTAGCTGACGAGCTTGCTGATCTGGTGATCGTTTTGCGCATGGGCGTCGATCCACTCGGGATCGTCGATGTCGATGTTGTGGGCGGCGTAGGTCTGCGGGTCGACGACGCTCAGCAGCGTCTTGGCCGACGCGCCGTTGAAGCCGATGATGAGCCGTTCGCGTTCGGCGATCGTGCCGATGAAGATCGCGAGCTCGAAGTCGGCCTGCGCGACGAACGGCGCGATCAGTTCGAGCCAGAACGCGGCGACGAGGCTGCGGTAGAACGGATCGACCGGCAGCGGCAGCGTGAGGCCGCGTTCGATGTGCGACGAGCCGCTCTGCATCACCGGCCGCAGCAGCGAGCCGAGCGCGAGCATCGCGCCGCGCAGCCGCACGGGATGACCGCTGTCGAGCAGCATCTCCTGGAGGCCGTACAGTGACTGGTGTTCGACGAAATCGTTGAAGGTGCCGTCATGCGACGTGCCGGGGCCGCCGACGTCGATCGGCACCTGCGTGTCGCCGAGCGCCTGCAGCGCGCCGGGCGGCTCGTCCTTGCCGAGCAGCGGCGGGATCTGCGTGGCGACGCGCGACCACAGCCGCGCGAACGCCAGCGGGCTGCGCGCGAGGAACGCGAGCGGCCGGTCGACCTCGAGCGCCGTTGCGCCGAGGAACGGGAAGCGGCGCATCGACACGTCGTGGCTCGCGACCATGTGGCCCGCGATCGCGAGCTTGCTGCGCGAGCCGAGGAACGCGAAATGCATCGGCTTCGCATCCTCGTAGACGAGCTTCCAGCGCGGATCTTCCGCGAGCAGTTCGAGCGCCTGCGCGATCCAGCGATCGAGCGTCTGCAGCAACTGCGGATTGTGCGGGCTCTTCACGAAGTCGCCGCGCGACGGAATCTTGCCGAAGTAGGCGATTTGCGCCTGTACGGTTTGCGTCATTGCGCCCCCTGTGCATTCGTTGCGTTGGCGGCCGCGACGGCCGGCGCTGCGCCCGGCGTACCCGTGCCGGACTGGGTCGCGTTCTGCGCGGCGCCCGCGCTCGCGTCGGCGACCGACGACGGCAGCTGCAGGCCGCGCAGGCTCTGCTGCTGCGGCTGGTCGCTGCCCCCGCCGCCGGACGGTTGCGACGTGCTGATGATGCGCATCGTCACCGACACGTTCACGCTGCCCTGCGCCCACGTCAGGTCGAAGGTGCCGTCCGGACGGCGCTTGCGTTGCGCCGAGTTGATCAGCTTCTCGAGGCCGTAGCGGCCCGGCTCGTTGACGAGCTGCACCGTGCGGCCGTCGAAGGTCGTCGCGGACAGTGTCGCGCCCGGCGAGCCCTGCGGGTTCGGCCACACGAAGTTGGTCCACTGCGGCGGCGTGTTGCGGTAGCGCAGTTGCTGGCCGTCGATCGCGATCGTGTATTCCGTCGTGCCCGTGCTCGGCTGCGGCAGGATCTGGAACACCGTCTGCGGCTCGGACGACGCGGCCGCGCCGCCTGCCGCACCGCCCGCGAGCGGCGCGACCCAGCGCGCGAAGCCGTTCGTGAAGTCCGGCGTGAGGCCGATGCCCATGTCGCCCCACGTGCGGGCGGCGAGGGTATCGCCGCGGCGCACCGCGAGCGGCCCGAGCGTCGTGCCGACGAACTTCGCGATCGAGCCGTCCGGACCGAACACCTGCGCGATTTCACCGGCGCCGGCCTCGACCTTCGCGCTCGCCGCGAACGGGTACTTCGTCGCGAGCGAGTTCTGGAACGGCTGGTAGACCTGCGCGTTCCACACCTTGTTGACTTCGGCGCTGGCCGGCTGGATCACGACCGCGAACGCCTGCATCAGCGGCCGCACGAGCAGCGGACGCAGCGACTTGCGTTGCGAATCGGTGAGGCCGGTCAGCATCTGTTCGTCGACGAGCTTCAGCGAATCGGCGAGTTCCGAACCGTTGCCGTCGAGCGTCTGCTGCATCAGCTGGCGCGCGCCCGGGCCCGGGTCGCCCTGGTTCTTGATCACGTTGAAGCGCGTGCGGACCTTCGACAGCGACTCCATGTAGCCCTTGAGCATCGACGTGCCGTCATGCACCGCGACGATCCGCGCGAGCCCGATGAATTCCTGGCCGATCGGACCCATCGGCACCTCGGCCGGATTGCCGTTGATGTCGATGTTGGCGGCCGCCACCTGGCCGGCCGGCGAGCGCGAGAACAGTTGCTTGACCCAGTTCACGACACCCGTCTGCGCCTTCTTGATCGTCACGTTCGCGAGCGACGGGTTGTCCCACGACGTCTGGTCGTACGCGGTCTCGAGGATCTTGCGGATCGGCGAATCCTGCGGGTCGCCGAGGCGGTTCATCCCGTCGACTGCCTGGCCGAAGCTGCTGAAGCCCTGCACGGCGATGCCCTGCATGAACTTCTGCCAGTGCTGCGCATACTCGGTCTTGTACATGCCGACGAGCGTCTTCTGGATCTGCTCGGGGCTGCCCTCGAGCGTCAGGTCGTCCTGCGTCGACGTGTTCAGCACCCAGTCCTTCGCCTGCAGTTCCTTGGTCGCCGCGTCGCGGATCGCCGGCTGCACGTAGTCGAACCACGCTTCACGCGTGAACGTGCCCGGAATCGCGTAGCTGCCTGCCACGAGCCCCTGGTTGCCGTCGCCGACGATGCGCGCGATGGTCATCGGCGCGAAGCGGGTCGACGCGCGTGCCTTGATTTCCTCGTACACGCGCTGGCGGGCCGGCATGCCGCGCACGACGCGGCGCAGGTTCTCGCGGGTCTGGTCGACGAGCGCGAGGTTCGCGTCGATCATCGGCCAGTCGTCGTCGTTCACGCGCGACAGGTAGAACGAGATCATGCGCTCCGCGCTCTTGATCATCTCGTCGCGCGGCATGTTGCCGCGATTCGTCTCGAGCCAGCCGCGCCAGAAGCGGGCGAGCTGGTCGGTCAGGTGCGCCTGCTCGACGTGACGCTTGTCGGACAGCATCAGGTACGTCTTGAGCGCGTTGTACGCGTCCTGCACGTTGGTCGGCGACGCGTCGCTGTAGAGGCCGCCCTGCGGAGCGGCCGGCTGTTGCGCTGCGGCCGGCGCGGTGCCGGACGCGGCCAGTGCGGCACCGGCCTGCGGCGCGGCGCCTGCCGCGTTCGTCGAGACCGGAATCGCGCCACCCTGCACGGCGCCCGATTCGGGCGGGCGCGTCATCGGCACGAGCTGCTCGGGATGCGCGTTCACGTCCTTCATGAACGACGCGAGATTCTGCGACACGGGGGCCAGCAGGATCTGGCGCACGCCGTTGTAATACTCGGTCAGCAGGTGCTGCTCGAGACGGTCGCCCTGGTACAGGCCGAGCGACACCGAGACCGGCTTGTCGCGGCGGAACTGCTCGAGCTGCTCGATCCGGTCCTCGAGGATGTCCATCGCCTGCAGGCGCGACTGCAGGTCGTTGCGGCCCTGCTGCAGGCGCGTGACGTTGTCGAGGTCGGCCTGCACGTTCGCGACGAGCTGCTGGTTGCCGATCGTCGACCAGGTCCAGCCGCCCAGCGCGAGCGCGAGCGCCGCGACGAAGCCGAAGAAGGTCGCGTAGCGCAACCGGGTCTTGGTCGGGCTCGCGAACTGCCGCACCGTCTGGCGGTCCGCGAAGATCACCTTCGAGAACAGGTCGCGCAGGAAGAAGCCGTTCTTCGAGAACGCGCTGTGCGGCTTCGGCAGCGCGCTGCCGTCGAGGCCGAAGCGCTGCGCGATGCGCTGCGCGGCCGCACTGTTGGTTTCGCCTTCCTGCAATGCGCTGGTGAAGTAGAAGCCGCGGAAGATCGGCTTGTACTGGAACGGGTTGTTCTCGAACAGCGTCGCGAGGAACGCGCGCAGCGACGGCTTGATCGTCGAGAATTCGAGCGGGAAGCTCAGCTGGCCCGGCGACAGCTGGTTGCCGCGCGACAGCGACAGCTGCGCGACGCTGATTTCCTTCAGCCCTTCGTACAGTTCCTCGAAGTGCGTGTCGAACTGCGCGACCACGTCGCGCTTGTCGTCGGGTTCGTAGGGCAGGGTGGCGCCCCACACGCGGTCGTACTCGTGCTTGTCGCTGCTGCTGAAGAATTCGGTGAAGCCGGTGATCAGGTCGGCCTTCGTGAACATCACGTAGACCGGCGCGAACACCTCGAGCTTCTCCGTCAGCTCCTGAACGCGCTGGCGGAGGTTTTTCGCGAGGTTGATCGCGAATTCGGGGCGGTTGCCGGTGAGTTCGGCGATGCTTGCGGTGACGATGATGCCGTTGATCGGCGCCTTCGGGCGATAGCGCTTGAGCAGGCCGAGGAAGCCGAGCCATTCGCTGCGATCTTCCTCGTGCACCGAATAACGGCCGGCCGTGTCGAGCAGGATCCCTTCGGTCGTGAAGAACCAGTCGCAGTTACGCGTACCGCCGATGCCGTGGATCACCGCGCTGTTCTTGTCCGCGAACGGGAACTGCAGGCCGGAATTGAGCACGGCGCTGCTCTTGCCCGCGGCCGGGTTGCCGATGACGATGTACCACGGCAGTTCGTACAGCGCGGAGCCGCCCGACACCTGGCCGATCTTCGACGTCTTGATCGTCTTCACCGCGTCCGACAGGCGCGTGCGCAGCACGTCGAGATCGGCCGTCTTCGCGTCGGGGGCGAGCGCGGCGGCGGCGGGCGCGGCGATCTTGCCGGTTTCCGCCTGCTCCTCCAGCACCTGGCCGAGCTGCTGGTTCGCGCGCTTCACGCGCCAGCGGCGCCACAGCGCGACGACGAGCCACAGCGCGAGGATCGCCGCGAACGCGATCGCCGCCCACAGGAGCGGCAGCTGCAGCATGTCGGCGACGATGAAGAGGATGGCCGCTAGCGCGACGATCCCGACGATCGAGAGCGTACGCGGATGAGTCAGCACGTTGAGGATGCGTTGCATAGGACGTTCAGGTTCCGGTGCGATTCGGTGAGGCGACGCAGGCGCGTCGAGCGGCAAGGGTGGCGCCGCGATGTGTCGCCATGCTGTCAAACGGGATGAAGGGGGCTGGCATCAATGCGCCCGCGGCATCGGAGAAGGCGCGCGCATTAACGAAAGGACGCTGTGAGATTTAAAACGGAAGCGGCGGCCGGAAAAAATCGCGCACCGGAATGCATGATTTTTTGCGCCGCCCATATCGTTTCCTGCCGGGATATTAAAAAGCCCCATGCCGCCCTCATTATTTCCTGTCCGGCAGCCCTGGCTAGCTGCCGCGTCCCAGTTTAAAACCGGGTTTATGGTATTCCACGTGCCCGAGATCCATCATTTTCCAGCGGCCCCCCCAGGTCAGGCCAACCTGTTCGGCGACCTGGCCGTACAACTGGTAGCCGCGCATCGCCCACGGATCTTTCTCGGAAATGACCAGCTTGCCGTCGCGCAGGAATGCGTTGTCGGCCGCCAGCCCGAATTGGTGATAACTCTGGAAGGCCGCCGCGTTGGTCACGTTGCCGCCCATTGCCGCCAGCCGGTTCTGCCGTTCCGGGCTCCGGTAACCTTCCAGCAACGCCATTTCATATCCATATTGTTCGTGCATGATCTTGTAGACCAGCAGCAAACGCGTACGGAAATCCGGATCCAGCAGGTTCCAGTCGCGGCTTGCATCCTTCAGCGCCGGACGTACCTGTTCGACTTCCTTGGTGGCGAAGACTTCCGGCGGCAGCGGCGGGGGCGGTACGAGCTGTTCGCCCTGCAGCAGGGCGGCGATCTTCTCGTCGGGCACGCGCGCCGTGTCGTCGTACTGGAACAATTGCCGGCCGCGTAACGCAATGGCGACCAATGGCGGCGTCGCAAGAATACCTGCCGATACCATAATCATCAAGCGCCGTCGAACCAGTAAATTTTGCACATCGTTTAAAGCGCCGCGCGTAACGCTTGCCGATTTAACAATCTGACTTCGCGTACGCGCGGCGCGATCGTTCGCACGGCGTGTAAGACGGCCGTGAAACTGGGCGACGGATTCGAAAACGGTCGCGCGGATACCCGGTAAAAGCAACAGTGCCGCAACTGCTACGGCAAGGGCGAAATAGGCGACGAGTGCGACGGCAATCAACGAAATCCCCGGAAATTGGAATTGATTGTGTTTTGCAATGCTTGCTCTTAGAATCAGGCTGCTTCGAGAGGCCGGGCTATATTATCGCGGTGAATTAAACCAGGATTCAATGAGACGCTGAATGAGTGCGCCGGAAAATTCAAATTCGAAATCTCCGCCCAGCCTGCTGTCCGATACCAAACCGGCAGGCGACGGAGCTCAGCAGTCGCGCATTCTCGCGAATCTGGAAGGACGTGTCACGCCGCCGGCCGAACCGCCGCGCCGTTCGCTGAAGGCGCCGATCGCAGCCGTCGTTGCACTGGTGGTTGCCGTCGGTGGCTGGGGCGCATGGCGCATGCAGCATTCGAGCGAGCAGGCCGCCGCCGTCACGGCCGAGGCCGCACCCGCGGCCGCCGCGCCGGCGAAGGCCGCAGCGGCCAGCGACGCTGCCGTGCAGGTCGCGCAAAATGCGGCATCCGCCGCGCAGCCGGCCACGATCGTCAACGACGACGCAGCTTCCCGAACCGTTGCTTCCGCATCGTCCGCGTCCGCCGCGGACAACAGCCGCCTGTCGCGCGCGCTCGCCAACGGCGCCGATGATGCATCGGGCACGGCCACGGCCGGTGCGGCGGCCGCCGCTGCTGCTGCGACCAAGACCGCGAAGGCCGACGCAGCGAAGAACGCGAAGGTCGCGGCGCACGGCAAGACCGACACGAAGGCCGAAACCAAGGCTGACGCAAAGGCCGAGGCCCGCAAGCATCGCAAGGAACAGCAGGCCGAGCTCGCGCAGGCGAAGAAGCGTCGCGACGCGACGTCGACCCGCACCGCAAGTGCGAAGGCGGCCGGGAAGGACGATCCGGATGCGGATCTGCTCGCGGCGCTCGTCGCGCGCACGAAGCCCGCCGACAAGAAACTCGCCGCGCAGAAGGCGCAGGCCGTGCCGACCAAGACGGCCGCGACGGCCGGCTCGCTGGCGTCGCGCGTGAAGGAATGTTCGGAGCGCGGTTTCTTCGAGGATCAACTGTGCCGCTGGCGCGTCTGCGAAGGTCACTGGGGCAAGGATCCCGCGTGCCCGAGTGCCGCGCAGTCGGAGACGCGGCAGTAACGCGTCTCGTGTTTGCCGGCCTGCCGCACCTGCGCCGCCCGTTGGGCGGCGCGTTGCTTTTTGGGGGGGGCGGAATCGGCCGGTATGATGCGGCGTGACGCTGTCACCGGCGCGTCATGCCCGTCGGGCATACGTTTCCTTTCCTTTTCCGGCGCGGGCTCGCGACCCGCGATGCGCGGCGCGCCGCGCGCCGCACGACTTTCGACACGATGGACCTGATCGTACAGACTTACGGCGCCGATACGTCCGGCATGGTGTGCGGATTCCGCTTCGATCCGGGCGGATCCGGCGCGACGCTCGACGCGGACACGGCCGCCGCGTGGCTGCGCACGTGCCGCGAGCGCGATGGCGCGTCGGACGATTTCGTCTGGCTGCACTTCAATCTCGCACACGGCGCGAGCGAGCGCTGGATGCGCACGCACCTCGATCTGCCCGACAGCTTCTTCGAATTCCTCCACGAAGGGTCGCGCTCGACGCGCATCGAGCAGGAGGACGGCGCACTGCGGGCGATCGTCAACGACGTGATGTTCAACCTCGAACTGACGCCGTCGGAAATCGCGACGCTGTTCGTCCACGTCGAGCGGCGCATCATGGTCACCGCGCGGCTCAAGCCGCTGCGCTCGGTCGACACGCTGCGCGCGTGCGTGCGCGACGGCGAGCAGTTCCGGTCGCCGGCGGAGCTGCTCGTGCACCTGCTGCGCGACCAGGCCGACCTGCTGATCCAGATCATGCGGCGCACGAGCGTCGACGTCGATCGCATCGAGGACCGCTTCCTGTCGCAGCGGCTCACGTCGAGCCGCATCGAGCTCGGCGCGATGCGCCGCACGCTGACGCGCCTGCAGCGCATGCTCGCGCCCGAGCCCGGGTCGATCTTCCGGCTGCTCGCGAAACCGCCCGCGTGGCTGCACGTGGAAGACGTGCAGGAGCTGCGCGAGTCGACCGAGGAGTTTTCGCTGGTGCTCGCCGACCTGGCCGGGCTCAACGAGCGGATCAAGCTGCTTCAGGAAGAGATCGGCTCGCGTCTCGACGAGCAGAACAACCGGACGCTGTTCACGCTGACGCTCGTGACCGTGATCGCGCTGCCGATCAACATCGTCGCCGGCTTCTTCGGGATGAACGTCGGCGGCGTGCCGTTCTCGGAGAACAAGCACGGCTTCTGGCTGATGGTGCTGCTCGTGGCGGGCTTCACGGCACTCGCCGCGTGGTGGGCATTCCGCCGGCGCGACGACCGCTAGCGGCATCGACCCGTCAGCGCAACAGCGCGATCGCGCGTTCGCCGATCACCATTCCAAGCAGCCCGACGAGCGCGACGAGCGGCGGGGCCGGCGAGCGCACGTGCAGCAGCGCATACAACACGCCGACGCCGAGGCCCACCGCGAGCGAGGTCACGTAATCCGTCATGGCGGTCTCCCGTGTGATCCGGCGTCAGGGTTTGAGGATGACGCGCTCGCGCGCACCGGCCAGCACCGCGCGATACGCATCGTGCGCGCGCTCGAGCGGATAGACGTAGTCGTCGCCGATCGGGAACGGGCGCAGGGTGCCGTTGCCGAAGCCGGGCGCGAGCGTGTCGAGGATCTGCGCGACCGCGGCGCCGCCGAGCTGCAGCGAATCGATGCCCACGAACGTGTGCTGGCCGCGATAGAACGCGAAGATGTCGAACGGCACGCTGCGCTCGATCGTCGAGATGAAGATTTGCCGCGCACCGATCGCCATCGACGCGTTCGCCGCTTCGAAGTACGGGCTGCCGACCGTGTTGTAGACGATGTCCGCGCCGCGGCCGCCGGTCGCCGCGCGCACCGCGTCGGCCACCGGTTCTTTCGACGCGTCGATCATGTGCACGTCGCTCGATGCGTGGCCACGATAGCCGCCGGCGCTGCGCTCGACGCCGATCACGGTTGCGCCGTGCGCGGTCGCGAGCTGGATCGCGGCCTGGCCCACCTTGCCGTTCGCGCCGAACACGAGCACGACGTCGCCGGCCGCCGGCATGCCGGCGCGGCGCAAGCCCTCGTAGGCTGTGACGAACGGCACGCCGACGCCGGCCGCTTCGTCGAGCGTCAGCACGGCGGGCTTGCGGCGCACCAGTGCCGCGTCGAGCACGAGCCATTGCGCGTGCGAGCCGTCGCGCCCGACGCCGAGATCGCCGCCCGAACCCCACACTGGCGCACCGATCCAGCCTTCCGGGCCGCTGCGCACGATGCCGGCCCAGTCGCGCCCGGGCGTGCGCGGCCACACCGCGTGCGGCATGCGGCCGAGCGCGGCCTTCACGTCGCTCGGGTTCACGCCGGCCGCGTGCACCTCGATCAGCATCTGGCCGTCGCCCGGTACGGGCGTGTCGATTTCCCTGACCCGCGCGTCGAGCGACTCGATGTCGGCGGCGGGGGCGTCGAAGCGGATGCTGCGCATGGTGATCTCCGTGGCGGTTGGCTGCCGCGCGGCCCGGTGGGGCGGGGCGTGCAGCGAGTGAAATGGATGAACGCAGTCTAGTCGGCCCGGTTTGACGCGGAAACCCGCAAAGGCGGATGATTGTTTTGCGATGAACGCATAGCCAAATCCGAAGGCACCGAATGGACGATTTCCTCTCCCCGCACCTGGCGCTGTTCGTCGACGTGGTCGACCAGCAGAGCTTCTCGGCGGCCGCCCGCCGGCTGGGTGTCGCCGCGTCGTCGGTCACGCGGCGCATCGACCGGCTCGAGACACAGCTCGGCATCCGCCTCCTGCATCGCACCACGCATGCGCTGCGGCCCACCGAGGCCGGGCAGTTGCTGTACGGGCGCGCGACGCGGATGCTGGCCGAGCTGCGCGGCCTGCAGGAAGACCTGCACAGCCAGCAAGACGAGCCGAGCGGGCTGCTGCGCGTCGACTGTCCGGCGCCGTTCGGCCGGCGGCACCTGGTGGCCGCGCTGGCCGCGTTCATGCAGCGTCATCCGGCGCTGCAGGTCGACCTCGTGCTGACCGACAGCATGGTCGACCTGCAGGGCGCGCGGCTCGGCTCCGACGTCGATCTCGCGGTGCGTATCGGCCCGCTCGAGGACACGCGCCTCGTCGCAACCGTGCTGGCGCCGCAGCGGCGCGTGCTGTGCGCGAGCGCGACGTATCTGGCGCGGCGTGGCGAGCCGGATACGCCCGACGCACTCGCCGGACACGACTGCCTCGCCTGGCACGGCGTGCCGCCGCCGGGCGCGTGGCGCTTCGGCGAGCGCCGCCACGCGCCGGCGCAGCCGCGGTTTCGCAGCAATCATTCGGAAGCGTTGCTCGAAGCCGCGATCGACGGGCTCGGTCTCGCGCACCTGCCGACCTGGCTCGCGGGGGACGCGCTGCGCGACGGCCGCTTGCGCGCGGTGCTGCCGCAGTTCGCGGCGGCGCCCGAGCCGGCGACGATCCACGTGTTGCGCCAGCCGGCGCGCGGCACCGCACGCGCGTCGCGGCTCGTTGCGTTCCTCGCGACGTGGTTCGCGCAGCCGGCGTGGGATGCCGCGTGGGCGTGACGACGACGGCGGGCGACGGTCGGCGGCGTGTCGCCGGGCCCGACGCACGCCGGGCATGAAAAAGGGCCTCGCACGCGAGGCCCGTCAAAGGTCGGAGAAACCGGTACGCCGGCCGGCCGCCGCAGGCTGCGCGGCACCGGCCGGGCGCGCACCGTTACTGCGTGACTACCTTGCGCGGCTTGAAGATGCCCTGGTATTGCAGTGCCGGGCGTTCCTTCGTCACCGGTTCGATGCCGCCGAAGGTCGGCGTCTGGCGCAGCTTCATCGCGGCCGGCGATGCGACCGAGCCGATCGACGTCGAGCGCGATGCCGGCGCGAGGTTGTTCGCGACGAGCAGCGCGGCTTCGCTCTTCAGGTTCGCGAGCAGCACCGGATCGGTCGAGCCGTTGACCTGCGTGAGCAGCCCGCTCCAGGCCGCGTCGCTGTAGTTCACGACGTAGTAGTCGAGCCCGCTCGGGTCGGCCACCACGCCCGTGCAGCCGTCGATCCGCGTTTGCGTCTGCGTATCCTTCAGCGCGAGCGTCGTGCGTTTCGCGAGACCCTGGCCGTACGCGAGCGTGATCGGCACCGTCCACTGCAGGCCCGGATACGCGTTCTTGTTCGGGAACGGCTGCTGTTTCAGCGTGACGACCGTCTGGTTCTTCGTCAGGTCGCACTGCGTGTCGAGCGAGATCAGCGGCACGCCGGTCTGGCGGATGTAGCTGTCGCCGATCGCGCCGATCGCCTGGCCGCTTTCCTTCGACAGCGCATCCCACAGGCGCTTCGGTGTGCCGTTGCCGAACGAGTAGTCGACGAGGTACTGCTGCAGACCCTTGCGCAGCGTCTGTTCGCCGAGATAGTTCTCGAGCGTCTTCAGCACGTGGCCGCCCTTGTCGTACGTGAACGCGCTGGCGCTCAGCACGAAGTCGTTCGAGGCCCAGCCGTTGAAGTTCGGCGCGACCGGGAAGGCGTTCGGGCCGATGTCACGATTGATCACGCGGTACTTGTTCTTCACCTGGTCGAGCCAGCTGAACTCGTCGGGGAAGAACTGGATCGTCGTCTTCGTCTCGAAGAACGTCGCGAACGACTCGTTGAGCCACACGTTGTCCCACCAGTCGGTCGTGACGAGATCGCCGAACCACTGGTGCGCGACTTCGTGCGTCAGCACCTCGTTGCCGTAGTGCGACATCGGCTGGCCCGGCTGCGGCAGGATGTCGTCGGCGAACTCGAGGATCGACCCCCAGTTTTCCATCCCGCCGAAGTTCAGGTCCTTCTGCTCCTTGAACGCATCGTTCGCGGCCACCGTGTCGAACTTCGTGAGCGGCAGCGCAATGCCCGTGTAGCGGTAGTAGAAGTCGAGTGCCTGCTTGGTGCGGTCCATCGCCGGCTTCGCCCAGTCGCTCATGCCCGGCGGCGTGAACACACGCAGGTGCAGGCCGCCCTTGCCGCCCGGCAGCGGGCTCGTGAAGTCGTCTTCATAGGTGTCGAACTGGCCGCCGCCGAAGAACAGCAGGTACGACGGCATCGGCGGGGTCTTCTCGAACTGCACGAGCTTGTAGCCGCCGCCGACGTTGGTCGACGGCTTCTCGGCCGCGTTCGACACGACGCGCCAGTTCGACGGCACTTCGGCCGTCACTTCATAGGTCGGACGGAACGCCGGCTCGTCCCAGCCGGGGAACCACTGGCGCGACAGGTTGGTTTCGCCCTGCGTGAGGATTGCGCCGCTCGTCTTGCCGTCGGTGCCCTTCAGGTCGACGCGGAACACGCCTTCCGCGGCCGAGCAGCCCGGATACGGATCGTCGCCGCAGCTGCCGCCCGTCTTCGTGCCCGGATCGTCGTACGACTTGAAGTTGATGATGCCCGACCACTCCATGTGCAGCGAATAGTTGCCCGGCGAGATCGTGCCGCTCACGGGGCGCAGCTGGTAGAAGTCGCCCTTGTCCTGCGGCGTCGCGATCAGCTGGATGTTGCCCGGCTGCAGCGTGATGCGGCCGTTCGTGAACTTGATCCGGTGGCCGGCGATCACGATGTTGTTGACCGGCTTCAGCACCTTGATCTCGACGTCGGCGCGGCCGTCGAACGCGTTCAGCGCGTCGTTCGGGCGGAACCACAGCCGGTAGTTCACGGGCACCACGGTGTCCGGCAACTCGACAGGCGACACGCTCTTGTCGACGTTGGATGCGCTCGGCGGCGCGTTGACGGTGGGCGACGAGCCCGAGTGCGGTGCGCCGGCGGAGCTGAGCGCGGAAGCGGAGCCTGCACCGCCGTCGTCACCGCCGCACCCGGCGAGTGCGAGCGCGGCGACGAGCGGCAGATAACGCATCTTGCGAATATCGATCGACATGACTGAAACCTCGATTGTTGAAAGAATCGTTCAGTGCTGCGAAAACGCCGGCAAAAACAATCCCCTCGCCGTTAATCAACAGCGATGAAAATGCCAATGACGGATTATTCGAAAACGCGGCGGCTGACTACGTGAAGGTAATCATGGTTTACTGCCCCCTCTGGATTTCCGGATGTCGGTTAACTTGCCGGTTCAAAATGGCCGGGCGCGTGTTGTACTGAGTTGATTTCGCGCGCACGACACGGAGCTGCACGCCCTGCGCGGGCGCGCGATTCCCTTGAACCGACGACCTACGGGGCTGGCCGGGCCGGGCCGCAGGATGGCCGGAAGGCGTGTCGCCGTTCCGTAAAATCGCCGTCATGCGGCTTCAAGCTTTGTCGGCTTGCTCGAAGGATGCGTAAATATACTTGATGGTTTTAGGTAAAGGAAACGAAAAATTTAGAAATTGCATCTATTGAATTCGCCGCGCTTCATTGAATGCTGGAAAGCATTAATGCGCTTTCCGTTTGGCTGGTATTTTCGTAGTTTTAATCTATTAACGATCCGGCGTGGCCGCGAAAACTACGAAATCCGGTGTGCGGGGGCGCACTCGGTACAATGCAGCGACGATCCGCTCACCGATTGCCGCGAGGAGGCCCCCATGCCACGAACCCTGTTCCGAATCGCGGCGCTGCGCGTCGTGCTGCTGCTGTTCGCCGCCGTGCTCCTGCTCGGCGGCTGTGCGGGGCTCACGCGCGATTCCGTGCGCGTGTCGGTCGCCGGGCTCGACCCGCTCGTCGGGCAGGGCCTCGAGATGCGTTTCAACCTGAAGCTGCGCGTGCAGAACCCGAACGACACGCCGATCGAATACGACGGCATCTCGGTGGCGCTCGACCTGAACGGCACGCCGTTCGCGAGCGGCGTGAGCGACCGCTCGGGCGTCGTGCCGCGCTTCGGCGAGGCCGTGCTCGACGTGCCGGTTTCCGTGTCGGCGTTCGCCGCCGCCCGGCAGGCGTGGAACCTGCCCGGCGCGGCTGCCAGCGGCGAGTTGCCGTATGCGCTGCGCGGCCGGCTCGCGGGCGGCGTGCTCGGCACCGTGCGCTTCAGCGATGCGGGCACGCTGCGCATGCCGGCGACGCCCGGGTGGGGCGGGTAGACGATGCCGGGCCGGACGAAGCGTCGCGATCGCGGCGCCGTCTGACGATTCCTGACGATCGGGCTTCGAATGCCTTACGTTTTGCGCGTCAATCGCGTTTAGACTGCCTCAGTCCGGAGGGCCGGGCGACTTTTTCGAGAGGGCACCATGGCAGCGAAATTCGTCATCAAGAAAGCGAGCGACGGGCAGTTCCTGTTCCACCTGAAGGCCGCCAACGGCGAGATCATTCTGCGCAGCGAGCTGTACAAGACCAAGGCGTCGGCGGAAAACGGCGTCGCGTCGGTGCGCAAGAACGCGCCGGACGACGCGCGCTACGAGCGCAAGACCGCGAGCAACGGCCAGTTCATGTTCAACCTGAAGGCCGGCAATCACGAGATCATCGGCACGAGCGAGCTGTACAAGGCCGAAGCGAGCCGCGAGAACGGCATCGCGTCGGTCAAGCAGAACGCGCCGGATGCCGCGCTCGACGACCAGAGCTGACCGGCCCGATAGCGCCAATACGCCGCGGGCATCGCGCGGGTGGCAGTCGGGGCCGTCGCCCGCGCTTTGCCGCGCGGGCAAAGCGCGGTATGGTGTGGTCCGCGCGGCGCACGCCTGTAGCGCCGCCTGTCTGAAGCCAACCGTAGCCGAGCTCGCGTGACCGATTTCCCCGTTTTCCACTGGACCGACGCCGACGGCGCCGAACATGCCGCGCGCTGGCGCTCCGAAGCCGGCGTGCAGCCGCCGAAGCGCGCGGTGCCCGCCGACGACCGTCTCACCGCCGACGCGGCGTACCGCCTGGCCTGCGAGGGCACCGCACTCGTCTGGCAGGGCGACTTCCAGAATGCGCGCCAGCTCGTGCAGGCGATGGCGCGCCGCGTCGAGCGCAAGCCGAAGAAGGCGAAGGCCGCGGTGGGCGTCGACGCATTCAACCTGCATCGTCTTGCGCAATCGCAGCGTGCCCGCACGCTCGGGATGCTGCTGATCCCGCTCGATGCCGACTACACGATCCCGCTGCGCCGCGCGCCCGACGTACGCGCCGCATGCGAGGAAGCGTACGGCCCGGGCGGCGAACCGTCGGTCGTGTCGCTGCGCGAGCTGCTCGGCCTCGTCGGCGCGCACGAATGGCGCAAGAAGGGTGTGCCGATCCCGGCGCTGGACGGCGCGCCGATTCATCCGCACTACGGCGTGTTCTCGCCGGTACGCGGCGAATACGTCGAACTCGTCGCGCGCGCGCCGCTGCCGGCGACGTCGCTCGCGTTCGACATCGGCACGGGCACCGGCGTGCTCGCGGCCGTGCTGGCGTCGCGCGGCGTCGAGCGCATCGTCGCGACCGATCAGGATCCGCGGGCGCTCGCCTGTGCGCGCGAGAACGTCGAGCGGCTGGGCCACGCGGGCCGCGTCGAGGTCGTCGAGGCGGATCTGTTTCCGGCCGGCCGCGCACCGCTCGTCGTCTGCAACCCGCCATGGGTGCCGGCCCGTCCGAGTGCACCGATCGAATACGCGGTCTACGATCCGGACAGCCGCATGCTGCGCGGTTTCCTCGCGGGGCTCGCCGACCATCTCGAGCCAGGCGGCGAAGGCTGGCTGATCCTGTCCGATTTCGCCGAACATCTCGGCCTGCGGCCGCGCGACACCCTGCTGCAGTGGATCGACGAAGCCGGCCTCGTCGTGCTCGGCCGCGAAGACATCCGCCCCGCACACCCGAAGTCCACCGACGCCGACGATCCGCTGCATGCGGCACGCCGCGCCGAGGTCACGTCGCTCTGGCGGCTCGGCGCACGAGCCTGACCGCGCATTTTCGGTAAACTATCGCCATTCCTCACGAATTCCCGCCGCCGGGCCGTGGTCTGCCGACCGTGGCCCGGCGCCGCATCACGATGTCGAACAAGACCCACGAAATCCGCCCGGAGCAGTCCGTCGAACTGCTGAAGGAACTGCACATCCTCACCCGCGACGGGAAGCTGAACCAGGACAGCCGCCGCAAGCTGAAACAGGTCTATCACCTGTTCCAGTTCATCGAGCCGCTGCTTGCCGGCGTGCAGGCCGACCGTGGCAGCGTGACGCTCGTCGATCATGGCGCCGGCAAGTCGTATCTCGGCTTCATCCTGTACGACCTGTTCTTCAAGCAGCAGCCGGGGCACGGCACGGCGGCATTTGCGTCGCACGTGTACGGGATCGAGACCCGCGAGGAACTGGTCACGCGTTCGGCCGAGCTGGCCGCGCGGCTCGGGTTCGGCGGCATGTCGTTCCTGAACCTGTCGGTCGCCGATTCGATCACGTCGCCGAAGCTGCCCGAAACGGTCGACGTCGTCACCGCGCTGCATGCGTGCGACACGGCGACCGACGACGCGATCCGCTTCGCACTCGCGAAGCGCGCGCAGCACATCGTGCTCGTGCCGTGCTGCCAGGCGGAAGTCGCGGGCGTGCTGCGCAAGAACAAGGGCAAATCGCTCGCGAACGCGCTGACGGAAGTGTGGCGGCATCCGCTGCATACGCGCGAATTCGGCAGCCAGATCACCAACGTGCTGCGCTGCCTGCAGCTCGAAGCGCACGGCTACCAGGTCAGCGTGACCGAGCTGGTCGGCTGGGAGCATTCGATGAAGAACGAGCTGATCATCGCGCAGTACAAGAACCTGCCGCGTCGTCGGCCCGGGGAGCGGCTGAACGAGATCCTGGGGATGTTCGGGCTTGCCGAGCTGAACGCACGTTTCTTCGTGCCGGAAGCCGCGGCGGCGGGCGGCGAGGTCGCGGAGCCGGCTGAAGGCTGAAGCACGGGCGGGCGGCGGCGCGCGGCGCGGCGCACGTTGCACGCCGCACGTTGCACGCCGCGTCAGACGTCGTCGCCCGGCCGGCGCATCCATTCGCGCCAGCCGTCGTGGCCGAGGCGGCGCAGAGTTTCCTGATTCCTTTCGTAGATCGCGGACGCGTCCGGGAACGCGTCGACAGCGCGCGCGATGCTGTCCTCGCGCAGCAGGTGCAGGATCGGATACGGCGCGCGGTTCGTGTAGTTCTCGATGTCGTCGGGCTCGCTGCCTTCGAACCGGTAGTGCGGATGGAAGCTCGCGATCTGCAGCACGCCGTCGAGCCGCAGTTGCCGCACCAGGCGGTCGGCAAAGAACAGCGCATCGTTGTAGTCGACGAAGTCGGCGAACGCATCCGGGAAGATCAATAGCGTCGTGTCGACCTGCTGCGGGTCGGCCGCGTCGAGCGCGCGCAGTTCCGTTTCGAGTTCGGCGAGCGCGTCTTCGAGCGTCGTCGCTTCGCTGATCGCGTAGCGCACCTGTTCCTTCACGTAGACGCTTTTCGCGAACGGGCACAGATTGAGCCCGATCACCGCGCGCGCGAGCCAGTGCCGCGTGGCGGCGAGGATGTCGTCGTGCGATTCGGGGCGGGTGTCGGTCATCGTGAAACCAGTCGGGAGGAAGGGCGGCGAGGGCCGCATTGTAGCGGGCGCGCAGGGTGCGGACGCGCGCGGCCCGTCACGCGCACGCGGCTTCGATCAATTGCGTGACGAGCGCGGGTGCGGTGCCGATCGGCGTTTCGCCGTGCCGGTAGGTCTGGCTCGCCGCGTAGATACCCTCGATCACCAACGCGAGCGCATCGGCGAGCGCCTGCGGTTGCCGCGCGCCGGCGCCTTCGCATAGCGCGACGAGCCGCTTCATCAACTGTTCCTTGTTCTGCGCGACGCGCTCGCGCGCCGGGTGCGATGCATCCGGAAACTCCGCCGCGACGTTGACGAACGGGCAGCCGCGATAGTCCTTCTGCGTCGCGCGCTCGGCCAGGTCGACGAAATACTGGATCAGTTGCGCCTTCGGCTGGCCCGGATGCTTCGCGGTGCTTGTGTCGAGACGTTCGAAGAAACACGCATCCATCCGCTCCAGATACGCGAGGATCAGGTCGTCCTTCGACGAGAACTGCCGATACAGGCTCATCTTGTTGACGCCCGCGCGTTCCACGACCGCCTCGACGCCCACCGTCCGAACGCCTTCCCTGTAAAACAGCTCCTCGGCGGCGCGCAGCAGGTGCTCCTGCGCGGTGGCGCCGTCGATCGGCCGGCGCGTACGGCGCGCCGGCGGCTTGGCGATCTCGATGCCCGACATGATGACCCTCGACTGCATATTGGATTGCTTGACATGTTACCGATTGGTCACTACGATCGCAACACACTTGTGACCGGTCGGTAACAATGCCGACCGGATCGACAGACAAATGCCAAGCGTCGGCCCGGGTCAGCCGATGCAGCGTGCGGCGGAGGTGGCCTGGCTGGGTGAGGCGGAGCGGGCGCGGAGGTGCCGGCGCCGCCAACTGGAGAACGCGAAGATGAACTGGGCGGTGACACGAATCGGCGGGCGCTTCCACTACGGATGGCTCGCGGCGGCGGTGGTATTCCTGATCCTGCTGGCGGCCGCCGGCACGCGCGCGACGCCGAGCGTGCTGATGGTGCCGCTCGAACGCGAGCTCGGCTGGAGCCGCGCGGCGATTTCGCTGGCGATCTCGGTGAACATCGCGTTGTATGGCCTGACCGGCCCGTTCGCGGCCGCCGCGATGCAGCGCTTCGGGCTGCGCCCGACCATCCTCACCGCGCTCGTGACGATGTGCGCGGGCGTCGCGCTGTCGTCGATGATGACGCAGAGCTGGCAGATGGTCGTGATCTGGGGCCTGATGGTCGGCTGCTCGACGGGTGTCGTCGCGCTGACGCTGTCCGCGACCTTCGTCACGCGCTGGTTCCATGCGCGGCGCGGCCTCGTGATGGGGATCCTGACCGCGAGCACGGCCACCGGCCAGCTCGTGTTCCTGCCGATGCTCGCGGCGATCGCGCAGCGCCATGGCTGGCGGCCGGTCGTGCTTGTCGTCGCGGTGGCGGCCGCGATCGTGATTCCGCTCGTTGCGTTCCTGTTGCCCGAGCGGCCGGCCGACGTGCAGCTGCGCCCTTACGGCGAGCCGGCCGATGCGCCGCCCGCGCCCGATGCGACCAAGGAGAACCCGCTGGCGGTCGCGTTCCGTACGCTGCTGACGGCGAGCCGCTCGCGCGATTTCTGGCTGCTGTTCTTCAGCTTCTTCATTTGCGGCGCAAGCACCAACGGTTACGTCGGCACGCACCTGATCGCGATGTGCAGCGACTACGGGATGACGGAAGTGCAGGGCGCATCGCTGCTCGCGGCGATGGGCGTGTTCGACCTGTTCGGCACGACGCTGTCGGGCTGGCTGTCCGACCGCTACGACAATCGCGTGCTGCTGTTCTGGTACTACGGGCTGCGCGGGCTGTCGCTGATCTACCTGCCGCACGCGTTCGGGATCGATTTCTTCGGGCTGCCGCTGTTCGCGATGTTCTACGGGCTCGACTGGATCGCGACCGTGCCGCCGACCGTGCGCCTCGCGACCGACGTGTTCGGCAAGGCCGCGGCGCCGGTCGTGTTCGGCTGGATCGTCGCCGGCCACCAGCTCGGCGCGGCGTTCGCGGCGCTCGGCGCGGGGCTGCTGCGCGCGAGCCTCGGCACCTACACGATCGCGTCGATGATTTCGGGCGGGCTCTGCATCGTCGGCGCGCTGATCGTGCTGCGCATCAACCGCGGCCCGTCGCGCGCGGCTGCGCAGGCGGCCTGATCGCGGCAAGCCGGCAGTCCGGCCGGCCCGCGCGGCGGGCGGCCGGCCATTGCACGCACGGAGATTTGCATAGCGCGGCAGGATCGGGCGCGGATCGGCTCAAGCGGGTATGCTTGCGGTTCGCCAGGCGTTCGCGCCCCTTCATCGATGTCAGCGAGGATCCGCATGTCCGTCAAACCTGCTCCCACCACTGTTTCGATTCACGATCTGATCGCGGGCCGCTGGAGCCCGCGCGCGTATTCGGATGAACCCGTCAGCGCCGGCGATCTGCACGCGGTGCTCGAGGCTGCCCGCTGGGCACCGTCTGCGTACAACGCGCAGCCGTGGCGCTTCATCGTATTCGACCGCACGCAGGACGAAGACGCATTCAAGCGCGCGTTCGCGACGCTGGTGCCGTTCAACCAGGGCTGGAATGCGCCGGCGCCCGTGCTGATCGCCGTGACCGCGCATACGCTCACGCCGAAGGGGGAACCGGCACCGACCGCGCTGTACGACGCGGGCGCCGCCGCGATGTCGCTGGTGCTGCAGGCGCACGCGCTGGGCCTGGCCGCCCACCAGATGAGCGGCTTCGACGCGAAGGCGTTCCGCGACGCGTTTGAGATCCCGGCCGACGTCGCGATTCCGGCGATCATCTCGCTCGGTCACTACGGCAACGTCGACAAGCTCGATCCCGTGCTGCGCGATCGCGAGAAGGCGCCGCGCACGCGTCATGCGATCGGCGAGGTCGTCTATGCGGGTGCGTGGAAGAAGGGCTTCGACGCGGCGGCCTGACCCGCCTGGAGGGGGCTGCGTCGCGCGTCCCGTCCGCCTGTCTTCCCGGCGCGCCCGTCTGCGCGCCGTCGCCACCGGGGCCCGCTGCGCGGCACCGGTGGCCGGCCCCGGTTGTGATCCCGCGGGCTTCATGTTAAAAAGCCCGTCCTTTCCGTTTTCGCGCCGGCCCTGCTGCGGCAATTTCCCATGACTTACTGCGCGATCGATTTCGGCACGTCCAATTCCGCCGTGGCGCTGCCCGACGGCGATGGCATGCGCCTCGCGCCCGTCGAGGGCGACCACCTGACGCTGCCCACCGCGATCTTCTTCAACAACGACGAGGAGACGGTCGAATACGGCCGTGCGGCGCTGGCTTCCTACATCGACGGTTTCGACGGCCGGCTGATGCGCTCGATGAAGAGCATTCTCGGCTCGCCGCTCGCGGAAACGACGACCGATCTCGGCGACGGCAGCGCGATCGCGTACACCGACATCATCGCGCGCTTCCTGACGCACCTGAAGCGCAAGGCCGAAACCCGCGCGGCTGCGCCAATCGGTCGTGCGGTGCTCGGCCGGCCCGTGTTCTTCGTCGACGACGATCCGCGCGCCGACCGCCTTGCACAGGACCAGCTCGAGGCTGCCGCGCGATCGGTCGGCTTCACGGACGTTCAATTCCAGTACGAACCGATCGCGGCCGCGTTCGACTACGAATCGCGTCAGCAGGCGGAGCGCCTCGTGCTCGTTGCCGACATCGGCGGCGGCACGTCCGACTTCTCGCTGGTGCGCGTCGGGCCCGAGCGGATGGCGCGGCTCGAGCGCAAGGACGACGTGCTGGCCCACCACGGCGTGCACGTCGCGGGTACCGACTACGACCGGCGTGTCGAGCTGGCCGCGATCCTGCCCGCATTCGGCTACCGTTCGCTCGATCCCGAAGGGCGCGAGCTGCCGAACAAGATCTACTTCGATCTCGCGACCTGGCACCTGATCAACACGGTCTACACGCCGAAGCGGCTCGGCGAGCTGAAGCTGATGAAGCACCTGTACCGCGATGTGCAGCAGTACGACCGGCTCACGACCGTGGTCGAGCAGCGGCTCGGGCATGCGTTGATGGCGCGCGCGGAGGAAGCGAAGATCGGCGTCGCGGCGGGCGGGGAGACGATGATCGATCTGAACGACGTGGAAGAGGATCTGCAGATCGCGTTCGATGCCGAGCGCCTCGTCGATGCGAGCCACGACGACACCGCCCGCATCGTCGAAGCCGCGCGCGAGACGGTGCGGCTTGCGGGTGTCGCGCCGCGCGATGTCGGCGCACTGTATTTCACCGGCGGCTCGACGGGGCTCGCGTTCCTGTCGGGGGCGCTCGCAGGTGCGTTCCCGGATGCGCAGCCGGTGTTCGGCGACCGCCTCGCGAGTGTCGCGACGGGGCTCGGCATTCACGCGCAGCGATTGTTCGGCTGAATGCGGGCGGCTGAAAGGCCGTCAGGCCGGGCGACCGTCGCCGAAAAACAAAAAGCCCCGCCGAAGCGGGGCTTTTTTTACACGAATTATCGCGCCAAGCTTAGACCGGACGGATGTTCGCAGCTTGCAGACCCTTCGGGCCCGTCTTCACTTCGAATTCAACCTTCTGGTTTTCTTGCAGCGTCTTGAAGCCTTCGACGCGGATTTCCGAGAAGTGCGCGAACAGATCGTCGCCGCCGCCTTCCGGGGTGATGAAGCCGAAGCCCTTTGCGTCATTGAACCACTTGACGGTACCGGTTGCCATGTTACTTGTTCCTAAAAAGATAAAACGGGGCCGAAGCCCATGGTGTGCGGAAAATCAAGGAAGGGGTAATAGGACCAACCGGAGTACCGTTGATGGGCGAACTACGAAAGAACCAATTCACTCGCCACTTGAAATCCTGCGAAGTCCTTTATACGGCTTATCACCCGCGTGGTCAACCGTATTTCCATGGACTCAGGGTTATTGCGGAGATCAGGTTTACAAAGCTTGCAAACGATGCGAATTTTTTGTAGGGGCCGAACGATTTTGGCGCCACGCCCGAGGTGCAACCGTTAAACTACGCGCCGCGCGGACGGGTTGCCCTGATCGGGTGACGCGTCCCCCCAAGAATGCGTGCGCGGTGCAGTCCGAGCCGATCCCGGACCGCGGGCCGACCATGCTTTTTGAGACACAGGAGAGGATGTGAAGAGTTCTATTCAACGGAACATCGGCCCGTTTGCATTGATGCTGACGGGGCTGGGTTCGATTATCGGCTCGGGCTGGCTGTTCGGCGCCTGGAAAGCCGCAAAGATCGCCGGTCCGGCAGCGATCTGCGCATGGATCATCGGCGCGGTCGTGATTCTCGCGATTGCACTGACGTATGCGGAATTGGGTGCGATGTTCCCCGAGTCGGGCGGCATGGTGCGCTACGCGCGCTACTCGCATGGCTCGCTGGTCGGTTTCATCAGCGCGTGGGCGAACTGGATCGCGATCGTATCCGTGATCCCGATCGAGGCTGAAGCGTCGATCCAGTACATGAGCACGTGGCCGTATCCGTGGGCGCATGCGCTGTTCGTGAACGGCGAGCTGACGACACCCGGCCTGCTGTTGTCGGCCGTGCTGGTCGTCATCTACTTCTTGCTGAACTACTGGGGCGTGAAGGCGTTTGCCCGGGCGAACACCACGATCACGATCTTCAAGTTCCTGATCCCCGGCCTCACGATCCTCGGCCTGATGCTGACGAGCTACCATCCGGAAAACCTCGGCACCGCATCCAATGCAAGCTTTGCGCCGTACGGCTGGTCGGCGGTGCTGACCGCGGTCGCGACGAGCGGCATCGTGTTCGCGTTCAACGGCTTCCAGAGCCCGGTGAACCTCGCGGGCGAGGCGCGCAACCCGTCGCGCAGCGTGCCGTTCGCGGTGATCACGTCGATCCTGATCGCGCTCGTGATCTACGTACTGCTGCAGATGGCGTACATCGGCTCGGTGAATCCGGCTGACGTCGCGCAGGGCTGGTCGCACTTCAACTTCAAGTCGCCGTTCGCCGAACTGGCGATCGCACTGAACCTGAACTGGCTCGCGATCCTGCTGTACGTCGACGCGTTCGTCAGCCCGAGCGGCACCGGCACGACGTACATGGCGACCACCACCCGCATGATCTACGCGATGGAGCGCAACAACACGATGCCGAAGATGTTCGGCAACGTGCACCCGCTCTACGGCGTGCCGCGCCAGGCGATGTGGTTCAACCTGCTGGTCTCGTTCATCTTCCTGTTCTTCTTCCGCGGCTGGAGCTCGCTCGCGGCGGTGATCTCGGTCGCGACGGTGATCTCGTACCTGACCGGCCCGATCAGCCTGATGGCGCTGCGCCGCTCGGCGACCGACATCGAGCGTCCGCTGTCGATTCCGCTGATGAAGCTGATCGCGCCGTTCGCGTTCGTCTGCGCGTCGCTGATCCTCTACTGGGCGAAGTGGCCGCTGACGGGCGAGATCATCCTGCTGATGATCGTCGCGCTGCCGGTGTACTTCTACTTCCAGGCGAAGTCGGGCTGGACCGGCTGGGGTGCCGACCTGAAGGCCGCATGGTGGCTGGTCGCGTACCTGCCGACGATGGCCGTGCTGTCGCTGATCGGCAGCAAGGAGTTCGGCGGTTACGGCGTGCTGCCGTACGGCTGGGACATGCTGATCGTCGCCGCAATCTCGCTGGTGTTCTACTTCTGGGGCGTGAATACCGGCTACCGGACCCAGTATCTCGACGAGCGTGAATCGCACGACGAGATCCTCGAGGGGGTCGGTGCCTGACGCGTGACCTGTCGCCGGATTCGGCGGCGGCAGCCAGCAGCGGAAAAAAAGCCCGCCCGAGCATCGCTCGGGCGGGCTTTTTATTGGCGGTCGACGGTTGTCGCGCGACGCTCAGGCGGCCGCGCTCGCGAACACGTAGTTCGTCATCGCGAGCACGCGCTGGTACGTACCGAGCGACTGGATGCCAAGCTGGTAGTCGTCGTCCGCCGCGCCGAGCGCCGTGAACACCGGCAGCAGATGCTCGTCGGTCGGATGCATCAGCGCGGCATGCGGCGCCTGCCGACGGTAGTCGAGCAGCGCGTCGACGTCGCGCGCGGCCAGCTTCGCCTCGAACCAGTCGGTGAATTCCGCGACGCGCGGGTCCGCATCTTCCGGTGCCGCACCGAAATCGGCGGCGCGCAGGTTGTGCGTGATCTGGCCGGAGCCGATCACCATCACGCCTTCGTCGCGCAGCGGTCGCAGCGCGCGGCCGAGCGCGAAGTGGTGCGCCGCATCCGCGCGCGGCTGGATCGACAGCTGTGCCACCGGCACGTCGGCTTCCGGGAACATCAGCAGCATCGGTACCCACGCGCCGTGGTCGAGGCCGTGCTCGGTCGTCGCGGTGGCGATGCCGGCCGCATTCAGCAGTCCGGCCGCGCGCTCGGCGACGTCGGGCGCGCCGGGCGCCGGGTAGCGGATGTCGTACAGCGCCTGCGGAAAGCCGTAGAAGTCGTGGATCGTTTCGGGATGCGCGGCGACGCTGGCGACGGGACGCTGCGTGCCCCAGTGCGCGGACAGCATCAGTACCGCGCGCGGGCGCGGCAATTCGGCGCCAAGGTGGGTGAACGCGCCGGACGGCAGCGTCGGGTCGATCGGCAGCGTCGGGGCGCCGTGGGACAGGTAGAGCGAAGGCAAGCGGTTCATGGTGGTGGCCTGCAAAGGGATTTGCCTGTGACTATAGGCGCGCACCGGGTATTGATAAATCCGTCGCGCGGAATTTGATTGAGTCGTATTGGTTGATAATCGGGCCGATTTCACGAACTCGAGGGCGGACGGGGGCTCGAGGTGGTCGATTCAGCACGGAAGGCAGGTGAATCGGCGAAGATGCGCGAAGAACGGCACAGAAGCGCCGCGGCGAGCGGCTTACTGCGCCGGCCGGATGCCGGCCCACGGCGTCGTCATCGGTGCACTGAGCGCGAACAGGTCGAGCACGCGGGTGACGGTCTGGTCGACGAGCTCCTCGATCGTCTTCGGCATCGCGTAGAACGCGGGTAGCGGCGGGAAGACGATGCCGCCCATTTCGGTCACGGCGGTCATGTTGCGCAGATGCGCGAGGTTGAACGGCGTTTCGCGCACCATCAGCACGAGGCGGCGGCGCTCCTTCAACGTGACGTCGGCCGCGCGCGTGATCAGGTTGTCGGACAGCCCGTGCGCGACGCTCGCGAGCGTCTTCATCGAGCAGGGCGCGATCACCATCCCGTCGGTCGCGAACGACCCCGATGCGATCGTCGCGCCGACGTCGCGCACCGAGTGCACGACGTCCGCACGGCTTTCGATTTCGGCCTTCGACAGCTTCAATTCGTGCTGGATGTTGAGCCAGCCGGCGTTCGAAATCAGCAGGTGCGTTTCGACGCCGCCGGCGGCGCGCAGCAGGTCGAGCAGCCGTACGCCGTAGATCGCGCCGGTGGCGCCGGTGATCGCGACGATCAGTCGGCGTGGCGGCGCGCTGGGAGATGCCATCGAAAAGGGGGCGGGGCGTATTACGCGGCGGCGAACAGTTGCTGCAGTTCGCCCGACTGGTACATCTCCATCATGATGTCCGAGCCGCCGATGAATTCGCCCTTCACATAGAGCTGCGGGATGGTCGGCCAGTTCGAGAATTCCTTGATGCCCTGGCGGATCTCGTCGTCTTCGAGCACGTTGACCGTCTTGAACTGATCGACGCCGCAGGCCTTCAGCACCTGGATGGCGCGGCCCGAAAAGCCGCACATCGGGAATTGCGCGTTGCCCTTCATGAAGAGCACGACCTGGTTTTCGTCGACGATTTGCTTGATACGTTGTTGGGTGTCCATGACTGACCTTGCGTTTGCGGGGCGTTAGATCGAAATGATAGCGGATTTCAACCGGACGGGCCGGGCATCAGCCCGGCAGGCGGCCGCCTGTCGTGCGTTCGATTGCGGCCAGATCGGCGAGCGATTCGACCGCGACGAAGCCGTGCGACGCGAGTACGGCGCGCACGGCCTCGGCCTGGTCGTAACCGTGCTCGATCCAGAGCGTGCCGCCCGGTTTCAGGTAAATGCCGGCGCCTGCGACGATCGTGCGGATCGCGCTGAGGCCGTCGGCATCGTCGGTGAGTGCGCCGCGCGGCTCGAAACGCAGGTCGCCCTGCGTGAGGTGCGGATCGTGCTGTGCGATGTACGGCGGATTGCTGACGATCGTGTCGAAGGCGAGCGCAGGATCGAGCGCCGCGTACCAGTCGCTCTGCAGCCAGTGCAGCGGGCCGCCGGGGCGGTGCGCGTCGAGCAGCTTGCTTGCGTTGCGTTGCGCGACCTCGAGTGCGGCCGGCGAACGGTCGAGCGCCCACACGCGGGCGTCGGGCCGCTCGGCGGCGATGGAGACGGCAATCGCGCCGCTGCCCGTGCCGAGATCGAGCACCGCCGGATGCGGCAGCCCGTCGATCGCATCGAGTGCGGCTTCGACGAGCAGTTCGGTTTCAGGGCGCGGGATCAGCACGTCGGGCGTCACGTCGAACGGCCGGCCGAAGAATTCGCGCATCCCGACGAGCTGCGCGACCGGCTCGCCGGCCATGCGGCGTGCCTCGAGCGTGCGGTAGCGTTCGACCGCGGCCGCATCGAGCGGCGCGTCGCCGCGCGTGATCAGTTGCGTGCGGGTCCAGCCAAGCGCGTGCGCGAGCAGCACGCGCGCATCGACCGCGTCGAGCGCGGACGCGCGCAGTAGTTCGTCGGCGGTCGTGTCGGGCATCGTGACCTCAGTCGGCGTCGCCGAGCGACGCGAGCAGTTCGGCCTGGTGCTCGCTGACCAGCGCGCTGATCAGTTCGTCGAGGTCGCCGTCCATGATCGCCTCGAGCCGGTACAGCGTCAGGTTGATCCGGTGGTCGGTCATCCGGCCCTGCGGGAAGTTGTACGTGCGGATCCGTTCCGAGCGGTCGCCGGAGCCGATCAGGCTCTTGCGCGTCGCGGCTTCCTTCGCGTGCTGCTCGTGATACTGCTTGTCCTTGATGCGCGCGGCGAGCACCTTCAGCGCGCGATCCTTGTTCTTGTGCTGCGAACGGTCGTCCTGGCACTCGACGACGATCCCGGTCGGGATGTGCGTGACGCGCACCGCCGAATCGGTCTTGTTGATGTGCTGGCCCCCCGCGCCGGACGCACGGAACGTGTCGATCCGCAGGTCGGCCGGATTGATCTCGACCTCGCCGATTTCGTCGGCTTCCGGCATCACCGCGACCGTGCACGCGGACGTGTGGATGCGCCCTTGCGTCTCGGTTGCCGGCACGCGCTGCACGCGATGGCCGCCCGATTCGAACTTCAGGCGCGAGTACGCGCCCTGGCCCGCGATCCGCACGATCACTTCCTTGTAGCCGCCGAGATCCGATGCGCTCTCCGACATCATTTCGACCTGCCAGCGCTGGCGTTCCGCGAAGCGCAGGTACATGCGCAGCAGGTCGCCGGCGAACAGCGCGGATTCGTCGCCGCCCGTGCCCGCACGGATTTCGAGGAAGATGTTGCGGTCGTCGTTCGGATCCTTGGGCAGCAGCATCTTCTGCAGCTCGGTCTCGAGGCGGGTCATGCTCTCGCGCGCGCTGCGGATTTCGTCTTCCGCGAAGTCGCGCATCGACAGATCGCCGAGCAGCTCCTGGGCGGCCGTCTCGTCGCTGCGCGACTGGCGCCACAGCGCGTACTGTTCGACCACCGGGCCGAGTTCCGCATGTTCACGCGTCAGCTTGCGGTACTGGTCGAGGTCGGCCGTGACGTTTTCGCGGCTCAGCAGGTCGTTCAGTTCGGCCAGCCGTGTGGACAGCTGGTCGAGCTTGCGTTGCATGCTCGTCTTCATGGTGTGGAGCGGCGCTCCCGGGCAAGGGGTATTCGGAAAGGATAGGCCGGCGGCGGGACAACGACCGGCCGGCGGCAGGGCGACCGGCCGGCGCTAGTGGCCGGACTGGTCGTTCGAGCGCGGTGCGTGCTGGTAGAAGCCGCGCATCAGGTCGATCAGCGAATCGCGATCGGCGCCGTTCACGCGATTGAGCGCGCTCGTCGGGCCGTGGATCAGCTTGTTGGTCAGTGCCTGCGACAGTGCTTCGAGCACGGCGGCCGGATCGTCGCCGCGCGCGAGCAGCTTCTGCGCCTTGTCGACTTCGGCCCGGCGCAATGCGTCGGCCTGCGTATGCATGTGACGGATCACCGGCACGACGCTGCGCGTGTCGAGCCACTGCATGAAATTCTGCACGCGCGTTTCGATGATCGATTCGGCTTGCGCGACCGCAGCCTGGCGCGATGCGTTGCCTTCGCGCACGATCGCGCCGAGATCGTCGACGGTATAGAGGAACACGTCCTTCAGCTTGCCGACTTCGGGCTCGATGTCGCGCGGCACCGCGAGGTCGACCATGAAGATCGGCCGGTGGCGGCGTGCCTTCACCGCGCGTTCGACTGCGCCGAGGCCGATGATCGGCAGCGTCGACGCCGTGCACGACACGATGATGTCGAATTCGTGCATGCGGGTCGGCAGATCCGAGAGCGGCATCGCGCGGCCGCTGAAGCGTTCGGCCAGGCGCTGGCCGCGTTCGGCCGTGCGGTTCGCGACGACGAGTTCGCGCGGGCCTTGTGCGGCGAAGTGCGTCGCGCACAGCTCGATCATCTCGCCGGCGCCGATGAACAGCACGCGCTGATCGGACACTTTTTCGAAGATCCGCTGCGCGAGGCGCACCGCGGCGGCGGCCATCGACACCGACTGCGTGCCGATTTCGGTCGTGCCGCGCACTTCCTTCGCCACCGCGAACGTGCGCTGGAACAGCTGGTTCAGGTAGGTGCCGAGCGCGCCGGCTTCCGTCGCGGTGCGGACGGCATCCTTCATCTGGCCCAGAATCTGGGTTTCGCCCAGCACCATCGAATCGAGGCCGGATGCGACGCGGAACGCGTGCCGGACTGCTTCCGACTGCGGCAGCGCATAGACGTGCGGTGCGAGCTCGTCCACCGGAATCCGGTGATACTCCGACAGCCAGCGGATCGCGCCTTCGCGTGCGGCGCGATCATCGGTCGCGCAATACAGTTCGGTGCGGTTGCAGGTGGAGAGGATCGCCGCTTCGGGCGTGTTGGGCGCCTGGGGGCCGAGAAACACGTTCTTGAACGTGACGAGAGCCGGCTTGATCTGCTCGAGCGGAAACGCCACGCGTTCGCGCAGGGCGACAGGCGCAGTGTGGTGATTGATTCCGATCGTGAGGAGTTGCATATCGAGGGCTATCGTTTAGCCCCATATTATAGCGTTTCAGCGATTTCCTCACTCGCGGCATACCGGGCATCGGCGTGGCGGGGCCGAGAATTTGGGGGCTCGATCGGCACGCGGTCGAGCTGATAGCCATAGCCGTAGAGCGGCAGCAGCCGGTAGCCGCGCTCCGGAAGCAGGTGCAGCTTGCTGCGCAGCCGGGACGCGTGGGTATCGAGCGTGCGCGACTTCGTGTCGCGGCGGCGCGCCCACACCGTTTCGAGAATATGGGCGCGCGACACGGGCCGCGACAGGTTCGCGAACAGCAACTGCGCAAAACGGAACTCCTTCGGCGTGAGTGAAACGATTGCGTTGCCGAAGCGAACGAGGCAGTGCGTGGCGTCGAAAGCGTATTCGCCATACATTTCGCGCGAGCGGGCCGGCGGCCGGCGCACGCCGGCGCGCCGGCTCAGCGCGTTGACGCGCGCGAGCAGCTCGGGCCCGCTCACCGGGCGCACGAGGCAATCGTCGGCGCCCGCGTGCAGGCACGATACGATCTCGCTTTCGCGCGGCATGTGCATCACGGCGATCGCCGGCAGCCCGGGCAGGACTGTCTGCGCGCGCGGAATGACTTCCTCGGCCGGCTGGTCGCCGGCCCAGTGGCCGGTGATCAGCATGTCGCAGGTATTGGCGGCGAGCCACTCGAAGAACGCCGTACTGGACGGAAACGCGTGGCATACGTGACCGCCCGCAAAGAGCAGGCGGTTCAGGAGCGCGGCATGGCGCGCGTCCGGATCGATCAGAGCGATTCGCATGAGAATTTCTTCAATACGGCAGCTGGTGCGCGCTTGCCATAACGTCGAGTCGGCCCCTACACTCGAACGTTCGCGGCACCCGGCTGGTCTCGGGTTCGATGGATGAATCGATGCTAGCCGCTGGCAACGTTCACGCCTATGGGACGAATCCGAATTTATCGAAGGCGTTGAATGAACTGGTTTGGAATCCTTGTCCTGGGAGCGGCCGTCGGGCTGTTCGGCCGATGGCTGCATCCGATGCGGCGCACGGCCCGGCCAGCGTGGTGGATCGCGGTGCTCGCCGGTATCGTCGGCGCGGCCGCGGCCCGCATGGCCGGCAATCTCTCTGGACTGTTTTACGATGGCGAGACGCTCGAATGGCCGGTCTGCACCGGCGTCGCGTTCCTCGCAGTAGCCGTGACGGTTGCGCTGTCGGCCCGTCGCTGAATGCTCTCAGGTGAAATCATGAATGCCCGTCTTCCCGAAGTCTCGCCGGTGCCGGCCCGTCTCGCGCTGTTGCGTGGCGCGATGGTCCGCGAGGACCTGGCCGCCTATCTCGTGCCGTCCGCCGATCCCCATCTGTCCGAGTATCTGCCGGAGCGCTGGCAGGCCCGCCGCTGGCTGTCCGGCTTCACGGGCTCGGTCGGCACGCTGGTCGTAACCGCGGATTTCGCAGGGCTGTGGGTCGACAGCCGCTACTGGGTGCAGGCCGACGCCGAACTGGCCGGCACGGGCGTGCAACTGATGAAGATGACGGGCGGGCAGCAGAGCGCGCCGCACGTCGACTGGCTCGCGCAGAACGTGGCGGCGGGTGCAACCGTCGGCGTCGACGGCGCCGTGCTCGGCGTCGCGGCCGCACGCGGGCTGACGGCCGCGCTGAACGCGCGCGGCATCGCGCTGCGCACCGATCTCGACCTGCTCGACGCGATCTGGCCCGAGCGGCCGGGGCTGCCCGGCGATGCGGTGTTCGAGCACGCAGCGCCGCAGGCCGACACGACGCGCGCGAGCAAGCTGGCCGAAGTGCGCCGCGCGATGCGTGCGCAGGGCGCGCAGTGGCATTTCGTCTCGACGCTCGACGATCTCGCATGGCTGTTCAACCTGCGCGGCGCCGACGTCAACTTCAATCCCGTATTCGTTGCGCACGCAATGATTGGCGCCGATCGCGCGACGCTGTTCGTCGCCGACGGCAAGGTGTCGCCGGCACTGGCCGCGTCGCTTGCGCAGGACGGCGTCGACGTTCGCGCCTACGACGCCGCGCGCGCCGCGCTCGCGGCACTGCCCGACGGCGCGACGCTGCTGATCGATCCGCGCCGCGTGACGTTCGGCACGCTCGAGGCCGTGCCGGCCGGCGTGAAGCTCGTCGAGGCCGTGAATCCGTCGACGTTCGCGAAGTCGCGCAAGACATCCACCGAGATCGAGCACGTGCGCGTGACGATGGAGCACGACGGCGCCGCGCTCGCGGAATTCTTCACCTGGTTCGAACAGGCCGTGAACCGCGAGACGATCACCGAGCTGACGATCGACGAGAAGCTCACTGCCGCGCGCGCGCGGCGCCCCGGCTATGTGTCGCCGAGCTTCGCGACGATCGCGGGCTTCAACGCGAACGGCGCGATGCCGCATTACCGCGCGACGCCGGAGTCGCACGCGACGATCGCCGGCGACGGGCTGCTGCTGATCGATTCGGGCGGCCAGTACGTGACGGGGACGACCGACATCACGCGCGTCGTGCCGGTCGGCACCGTCAGCGACCTGCAGCGGCGCGACTTCACGATCGTGCTGAAATCGATGATGGCGCTGTCGCGTGCCCGATTCCCGCGCGGTATCCGCTCGCCGATGCTCGACGCGATCGCGCGCGCGCCGATGTGGGCGGCCGGGCTCGACTACGGGCACGGCACGGGGCACGGCGTCGGCTACTTCCTGAACGTGCACGAAGGCCCGCAGGTGATCTCGCACTACGCGCCGGCCGAGCCGTACACGGCGATGGAAGAGGGCATGATCACGTCGATCGAGCCGGGCGTGTACCGTCCCGGCCAGTGGGGCATCCGGATCGAGAACCTGGTCGTGAACCGCGCGGCCGGGCAGACCGAGTTCGGCGATTTCCTCGCGTTCGAGACGCTGACGCTGTGCCCGATCGACACGCGCTGCGTGCTGATCGAGATGCTGCATGAAGAAGAACGCGCGTGGCTGAACGCATATCACGCAACGGTGCGCGAGCGCGTCGGCCGGCACCTGAGCGGCGACGCGAAGGCGTGGCTCGACGCGCGCACGCAGCCGATCTGATGCAACGCGCGGTAGCGGCCGAGTAACGATTGGATAGCGGTCGAACGACGGCCGGACAATAACGACGAGGGCAAGCAATGGCGGACACTGCAGTGATCGTGGTCGACATGCAGCGCGGGCTGGTGGAGCGGGCGAGGCCCGCGTACCGGCTCGATGACGTGGTGTCGGGCATCAACCGGTTGACGGCGGCGGCGCGTGCGGCGAACGCGCCCGTGTGCTTCGTGCAGCACGACGGCGACGCGGACGACGACGTCGTGCCCGGCACGCCGGGTTGGGAGCTGCACGCGGGGCTGGTCGTCGGGAACGGCGACTGGCGGGTGCGCAAGCAGATGAGCGATTCGTTTCACGATACGCCGCTCGCGGCGCAACTCGAGCGCCACGGCATCCGTTCGGTGCTGATCTGCGGTTATGCGACCGAGTTCTGCGTCGATTCGGCCGCGCGCCGCGCAGCGCTGCTCGGCTACCGGACGACCGTCGTGTCCGACCTGCACACCACGAACGAGCGCACGCACCTGTCGGCCGCGCAGATCGTCGCGCATCATCACTTCGTATGGGAAAACAATTCGCTGTCGGGCAACCCGGTGACGCCGCGCCCGCTCGCGGACGTCCTTGCGACGGAGTTCGCATGACGATCAAGGCCGTGGTATTCGATTTCGGCGGCGTGCTGATCGACTGGAGCCCCGAGTACCTTTACCGGGAACTGATTCCCGACGACGCCGAGCGTCGCTGGTTCTTCACGCATGTGTGCACGATGGACTGGGTGGTCCGCCAGGACGGCGGGCAGACGATCGAAGAGGGGACGGCCGAGCTCGTCGCGAAGTTTCCGGCGCACGAGGGGCTGATCCGCGCGTTCTATGCGCGCTGGCACGAGATGATCGGCGGCGTGCTCGACGAAGGCGCCGCGCTCGTCGACCGGCTCGACGCGCAGGGGATGCCGCTGTTCGGGCTGACGAACTGGTCCGCGCAGACGTTTCCGTATGCGTGGGACAACTTCCCGGTGCTGCGGCGTTTCAGGGACATCGTCGTGTCGGGCCGTGTGAAGCTCGTGAAACCCGATCCGGCGATCTACCGCGAGATGCATGCGCGGATCGAGCCGCACTTGCCGGGCATCGCGCCGCACGAACTCGTGTTCATCGACGACAACGCGAAGAACGCCGCGGCCGCGACGGCGCTCGGCTGGCACGGCATTCATCACACGAGTGCGGCGGCGACCGAGGCACGACTGCGCGAACTGGGCGCGCTGGCGTAAGCGGCAAGCGTGCAGCCAGCCGCCGGATAAAAAAACGGGCCGCAGGCCCGTTTTTTTGTTCCGCTTCCGGAGCGAGACCAGCCTCGGTGCCCGTTCCTGCGTTGCCGCAGTGCCGGGCGCCGGGGCCGCGCCGCTCAGCGGCTGATCGGCTTGTAGCGCAGACGCTTCGGCTTCGCGGCTTCCTCGCCGAGGCGCGCACGCTTGTCGGCTTCGTATTCCTGATAGTTGCCGTCGAAGAACGTGACCTGCGAATCGCCTTCGAATGCGAGGATGTGCGTCGCGATCCGGTCGAGGAACCAGCGATCGTGCGAGATCACCATCACCGAGCCCGCGAATTCGAGCAGCGCGTCTTCCAGCGCGCGCAGCGTTTCGACGTCGAGGTCGTTCGACGGTTCGTCCAGCAGCAGCACGTTGCCGCCCGAGATCAGCGTCTTCGCGAGGTGCAGGCGGCCGCGTTCACCGCCGGACAGGTTGCCGACGATCTTCTGCTGGTCGCCGCCCTTGAAGTTGAAGCGGCCGATGTACGCGCGCGACGGCGTTTCGTACTTGCCGACCGTCAGCACGTCGGCGCCGCCCGAGATTTCCTCGAACACCGTCTTCGAACCGTCGAGCGCGTCGCGGCTCTGGTCGACGTACGCGAGCTTCACCGTCGGGCCCATCACGACTTCGCCCGAATCCGGCTGTTCCTTGCCGGTCAGCATCTTGAACAGCGTCGACTTGCCGGCGCCGTTCGGGCCGATGATGCCGACGATCGCGCCGGCCGGGATCTTGAAGCTCAGGTTGTCGATCAGCAGGCGGTCGCCGAACGACTTGCTGACGTTCTTGAACTCGATCACTTCATTGCCGAGGCGTTCGCCGGCCGGAATGAAGATTTCCTGCGTTTCGTTGCGCTTCTGGTATTCCTGGCTGCTCAGCTCCTCGAAGCGCGCGATACGCGCCTTCGACTTCGCCTGGCGGCCCTTCGGGTTCTGGCGCACCCACTCCAGTTCCTTCTTGATCGCCTTCTGGCGCGCCGATTCCGACGCTTCTTCCTGCTTCAGGCGCTCTTCCTTCTGGTCGAGCCAGCTGCTGTAGTTGCCCTTCCACGGAATGCCGTGGCCGCGGTCGAGTTCGAGAATCCACTCGGCCGCGTTGTCGAGGAAGTAGCGATCGTGGGTGACCGCGACGACGGTGCCCGGGAAGCGCACCAGGAATTGCTCGAGCCAGTCGACCGATTCCGCGTCGAGGTGGTTGGTCGGTTCGTCGAGCAGCAGCATGTCGGGTTTTTCGAGCAGCAGCTTGCACAGCGCGACGCGGCGCTTCTCACCGCCCGACAGGTGCTCGATCTTTGCGTCCCATGACGGCAGGCGCAGTGCGTCGGCGGCCACTTCGAGCTGTTGCTCGGGGCTGCCGCCGTCGCTCGACGCGAGGATCGCTTCGTACTTCGCCTGCTCGGCGGCGAGCGCGTCGAAGTCGGCGTCCGGCTCCGCGTACGCCGCGTAGATTTCCTCGAGCTTCTTGTTGGCCTGGAACAGGTCGCCGAGGCCTTCCTCGACGGCTTCGCGCACCGTCTTCGTCGGATCGAGCTGCGGCTCCTGCGGCAGATAGCCGATGTTCAGGTTCGGCATCGGCGTGGCTTCGCCTTCGATGTCCTTGTCGACGCCCGCCATGATGCGGATCAGCGTCGACTTGCCCGAGCCGTTCAGGCCGAGCACGCCGATCTTCGCGCCGGGAAAGAACGACAGCGAGATGTCCTTCAGGATCTGGCGCTTGGGCGGCACGATCTTGCCGACCCGGTTCATCGTGAAAACGTATTGGGCCATTTGGGTGTGAAAGTCAGAAGTGGTTGAGACTGCCGCGCAGCGCGCGGGCGTGGCGGCGTCGGGTGATTCGGTACGGAGCGTGCCGCGCACGGCGCGGCGGCGTCGCCGGGTGTCGGCGGCGCGAGCGGCTATTGTACTTCGCCGCCGGCCGCCGCTGGCGCGACACCTGGCCTTTTGGCCGGGGCCGCGCTCACAGCCACGCGGCGACGCCGCCGTGCCCCGAGCACGTGCCGCGCCGATGGCGGCTGAAGCTGTAGGTGCCGTCGCGGCAGCGCGCGCTCGCGCCTTCGGGCATGCGGCCCGATTTCGAGTGCGCGGGTGCGTGCACGGTTTCGCCGTCGCGGTTGCGATACGTGTCGTGACGGTCGAGATCGGCTTCGTTGCCGTAGCCGGGCGGTGCGCGGTACGCGTGTGCGGGTTGGGGCAACGCGGCGCAGGCGACGAAGAAGACGGCGGACAGTGCCGCGATGCGTGTCGCGCGGCAGAACAGGGCAGGCATGGTCTCTCCCGGTCGGTTTGTTGTTATCGATGTCGGGCGGACGGCCCGCGCCGCATGTTAGCGGATCGGCGCCCGACCGGCGCCGGTGCCGGCGCCGCGCGGCGGCGTGACGCTACGCCGCGCCCGACATCGAGGCCGCGCCGTCGGCCTGCGCGGCCTCGAGGATCCATCGGCGAAAAGCGGCGACCTTCGGCCGCTCGGCGTGATGCGGCGGATAGACGAGGTAGTACGCGAAATCGTCGAGCCACGCGACGTCGGCGAGCTGCACGAGCCGGCCGCTTGCCAGCTCGCCGCGCACCATCGCGGCCGGCAGCAGCCCGGCGCCCTGGCCGGCGACGATCGCCTGCAGCAACAGGCCCGAGTCGTCGAACGCGGGGCCGCGCGGCGGGCCGATATCGTCGATCCGCTGCGCGCCGAACCAGATGTGCCAGCCCTTGCGCTCGGCGTCGTGCAGCTGCGGCCAGCCGACCAGATCGGCGGGCGTCGCCGGCATGCCGAGCCGCGCGACGAGGTCGGGCGACGCGAGCGCGACGATCTCCACCGTCAGCAGGCGCTCGCTGCACAGGCCGATGTAGCGCCCGAGGCCATGACGGATTGCAACGTCGACGCCGTCGCGCGAAAAATCCGCGAGCGCGTGGCTCGTGACGACCTGCAGGTCGACGTCAGGGCACGCGTGCCGGAATTGCGCGAGGCGCGGGACGAGCCACGCGGATGCGAAGAACGGGGTGACGCTCACCGTCAGCACGCCGCTGTCGGCGGCGCCCGACACGCGCTGCGACGCGTCGGCGATCTGCCGGAACGCATTGCGCACCGGCGGCAGGTAGTCGCGGCCGGCGGCCGTCAGCAGGATGCCGCGGTTGACGCGCTCGAACAGCTGCACGCCGAGGTGCGTCTCGAGCGTGCGGATCATCTGGCTCACCGCGCCGGGCGTGACCGACAGCTCCTCGGCCGCCGATTTCACGGACAGGTGGCGGGCGGCTGCTTCGAATGCACGCAGCGCGTTGAGCGGCGGCAGGCGGGAACGATTCATTGAGTTTTTCTAAAGCGAATGACCGATGAAATATCGTTTGAGGCGGCGCGTGTGCGCGAGTACCGTTGTCGCATCCGATTGCGTGCTGTGTGGCTGCATTGCGGCAGCCAATGCGATCAACATAGTTCAACTATATCCACGAGGCAAACCGGACGCCGTGAGGTGTCCGGCGGGACCTGAGAGGAGCATCGTCATGATCCGCCCGGGCACATCGCGCCATTTCTTCTATGGCTGGTACGTGGTCGCGGCCGCGTTCGCCGTCACGTTCGTCGGGTTCGGCAGCGCCTATACGTTCAGTGCGTTCGTCGAGTCGCTGCAGCGGGACTTCGCCGCGTCGCGCGGCCAGATCTCGCTCGTGTTCTCGCTCGCCGGCTTCCTGTATTTCGGTTTCGGCATCGTCAGCGGGCCGCTGGCCGACCGCTTCGGCTCACGGCGGCTCGCCGTCGCCGGGATGTTGCTGACGGCCGCCGGGCTCGCGGCTGCCGGCGCCGCGCACACGCTGCTGCAGGTTTATGTCGCATACGGGCTTGGCGTCGGTTTCGGCGTCGGCTGCGCATACGTACCGGCGGTCGGCGCCGTGCAGCGCTGGTTCGTGCGCCGGCGCGGCTTCGCATCGGGGCTCGCGGTCGCGGGGATCGGTGTCGGCACGCTGGTGATGCCGCCGCTCGCGTCCACGCTGATCGCGCAGGTCGGCTGGCGCGGCGCGTATTTCACGCTGGCCGTGATCGCGGTCGTGATCGGCGCGGGGATGTCGCTGCTGATCGAGAACGACCCGCGCGGGCGGGGGCTGCTGCCGGACGGGGAGGCTGCGCATGAGCCCGGCGGCGGGGCGCACGTCACCGGGCACGGTGCGAGGGCCTCGGTGTCCGCCGCCGCCGCGAGGCGTCAGCCGGTCGCCGCTTCGGCGCCTGCCGGCGCGACGGTGCGCGAAGCCGTCATGTCGCGGCCGTTCGCGAGCCTGTACGCCGCATGCCTCGCCTGCTCGTTCGGCGTGTTCGTTCCGTTCGTTCACCTCGTGCCGTACGCGCTCGATCATGGCGTCGCGCCGTCGACGGCCGTGCTGCTGCTCGGCGCGATCGGCGTCGGCAGCACGGCCGGCCGCTTCTTCCTCGGCGGCCTCGCCGACCGCTTCGGCCGCCGTGCGTCGCTGCTCGCGATGTTCGCGGGCATGGCCGTCGCACTCGTCGCGTGGGCCGGTGCCGGCACCGTCGCGACGCTTGCCGCGTTCGCGCTCGTGTTCGGCGTGTTCTACGGCGGCTGGGTCGCCGTGCTGCCGGCGGTCGTGATGGACTACTTCGGCGGGCGCAACGTGAGCGGGATTATCGGCGTGCTTTATACGAGCGTCGCATTCGGCACGCTGATCGGGCCGGCCGCGGCCGGTTTCATCTATGACGCGGGCGGCGGTTATCTCGTGCCGATCCTGGCCAGCGCCGCCGTGAATGCGATCGCCTTCGCGATCGTCGCGACGACGGGGCGTGCGCCGGTGGCCGCACGTGCGGCGCGCGGATAGGCGCACGTCCCGCGGCGTGCCTTCGCGAATTCCGGTAGGGTGGCCGGATCGTGAACCGAAGAAGTGCAGCCGGGAGGCCTCATGACATTCGACGAAGTCCGCCAGATCGCGCTGGCATGGCGCGGCGTCGAGGAAGGTACGTCGTACGGCACGCCTGCGCTCAAGGTGAGGGGCAAGATGCTCGCGCGGCTGCGCGAGGACGGCGACACGCTCGTCGTGAAAGGTGTCGGCCCCGACGAGCGCGCGTGGCTGATCGAATCGGAACCGGACGTGTATTACGTGACGGATCACTACGTCGGCTGGCCCATCGTGCTGGTGCGGCTGTCGGCGGCCCGTCCGGACGCCGTGAAAAAACTGCTTCTGCGAGAATGGCAGGCCGTCGTCCCCGCCAAATGGCGCGACGAGAGGGCGCACGGCGCGAACTGACACGCCGGTCGCGGCCTGCTGCCCGGCGTAGCCGGGCGCTTTCGGCGCGGCTCGCGCGCCGGCACGAACGGGTACAAGCGTTGCATCGATCGATGTCGATGCAACGAGTGGTTCCATCGAAATTCTTCAATTGGTTCTTAGTGAAGAACCGTTTGGTGCTTACACTCCTTCGCTTCGAAGGCAGCTGACGAAAGCCGACGGAAACGGCGCACGCGATGCGTCGGCGCACCGCGCGCCGCATCGCACCCGCAGCTTCGCAGACTGCGCGGCGCGCCGATCCGAACGGTCCCATCCGGCCGCATGCCCGCGTGCGATGCACGCGCGCTCGCAGCCGGATTCAAGAACGACAACTCCCCCTGCTGCCTTCACGCGATACCCGGCCATACCGGAACCGTTTTTTGGAGAGAGACAGATGAGTGGAAGCAACACAGGCCTCGGTACGGGCCTGAAGCAGCGGCACGTGACGATGATGTCGATTGCCGGCGTGATCGGCGCGGGCCTGTTCGTCGGCTCCGGCCACGCGATCGCGGAAGCCGGCCCGGCGTCGATCCTCGCGTATGCGATCGCGGGCGTGCTGGTCGTGCTGGTGATGCGCATGCTCGGCGAGATGGCCGTCGCGCATCCGGACAGCGGTTCGTTCTCCACCTATGCCGATCGCGCGATCGGCCACTGGGCCGGTTTCTCGATCGGCTGGCTGTACTGGTGGTTCTGGGTGCTCGTGATCCCGATCGAGGCGACCGCCGCCGCGACCATCCTCAATGCATGGTTCCCCGGCGTTGCAACCTGGGTCTTCGCGCTCGGCATCACGCTGGTGCTGACGGTGACCAACCTCTTCTCGGTCAAGAACTACGGCGAATTCGAATTCTGGTTCGCGCTGATCAAGGTCGTCGCGATCGTCGTGTTCCTGTGCATCGGCGGCGCGGCGATCGTCGGCATCATTCCCGCGCCTGCCGTGTCGGGCGTATCGAACCTGTTCGTGCACGGCGGCTTCATGCCGCACGGTGCCGGTGCGGTGCTCGCGGCGATGCTGACGACGATGTTCTCGTTCCTCGGCACGGAGATCGTGACGATCGCGGCCGCCGAATCGGACAACCCGCAACGCCAGATCGTGCGCGCGACCAATTCGGTGATCTGGCGCATCACGCTGTTCTATCTCGGCTCGATCCTGATCGTCGCGGCCATCGTGCCGTGGAACGATCCGCTGCTGCCGAAGCACGGTTCGTATCAGCGCGCGATGGAGCTGATCGGCATCCCGAACGCGAAGGCGATCATCGACGTGATCGTGCTCGTGTCGGTCGCGAGCTGCCTGAATTCGGCGCTGTACACCGCGTCGCGGATGCTGTTCTCCCTGTCGAAGCGCAAGGACGCGCCCGCGTTTCTGCACCGCACGGATTCGACCGGCACGCCGCGCGCGGCCGTGCTCGCATCGACCGCATTCGGCTTCCTGACCGTGATCGCGAACTACCTGATGCCGGAACAGGTCTTCGGCTTCCTGCTGGCGACGTCGGGCGCGATCGCGCTGCTCGTGTATCTCGTGATCGCGATCTCGCAGCTGCGGATGCGCAAGACGCTCGAAGCGACCGGCGCCGACCTGACGCTGCGGATGTGGCTGTTCCCCTGGCTCACGTGGCTGGTGATCCTGTTCATCTGCGGCACGCTGACTGTGATGCTCGTGAGTGAGGATCACAGGATGGAAGTGGGTGCGACGGCCGTGCTGGCGCTGATCGTGCTGCTGGCATCGTGGCTGAACAAGCGCGGCCGCGATGCGCAGGCGAGCGCGGGGCGGCGGGTGTCGGCGATGTGAGGTGACGACGAAGCGGCGGCGGACCGAGTGTTTGCCGTCGGCTGGTGAGGAGATTACCGGCGTGAAAAATGGCCCGATCGGCGAAAGCCGGTCGGGCCATTTGCTTTTCGGGACAAACGGGTACCGCTTTCCGGTGTCGACGCGAGTTGTTCGGTAACAGCATGCGGCATTGAAATTTGTGGTCAAAAATCGAACTCGTCTGATTTTACTGGCGGCAAAAAATTAATACATTGATCACCTCGATAAACGGGGTGAATCGATGGGCGAATCGATTTTGAATCCTTTTTTACACGACCAAATTCAGAAATCGGGCCGTATGTTCGTTCCGGAATGCCGGGCACATCCTTGCATGATTATCGTATCGGGACCCGAGCGATGAACCGGCCGTCGTTATCTCGTGTATGCGTTGCATTTCATGCCCGCGATGGATTTCCGTTGAAGGGCACGTATTTTCCGGTGGCCTCGGCCACTTGCTTTCCTGTTCTCATTTGCCCCGCGACGGGCGTTCGCCAATCCTTTTATTTTCCATTCTCGGATTGGCTGAATGCAATCGGGTATCCAGTATTCGTATTCGATTACCGGGGGATGGGGGCGTCGCTCGGCACGCGCCATGTTCGCCAGTCGCGCGCACGCAAACAGGACTGGGGCCAGCTCGACATGCCCGCCGCGCTTGACTGGCTTCTTCGTGAAACCGGCGCGAGCGAAGCTCACCTGATCGGTCACAGTGCGGGCGGGCAACTGGTCGGACTGATGCCGAATCACGCGTCGATCCGTTCGTTATGCGCGATTTCCGCGTCATCCGGATACGTCGGCAACATCCGGTGGCCGAAGCGAATCGCTGCGTTGTTGCTGGCGAATCTCTATGTTCCGGTTACCGCACGCCTACTCGGCTATGTGCCTGCGAGGGTGCTCGGTTGGGGCGACGATTTGCCGGCACGCGTCGGGCTTCAGTGGGCCCGATGGTGCCGCCGCCCCGGATATATGGCGAACGAGTTCGGGGTCGGCGTTACGCAGCACCACTACAACGAATTCTCCGCTCCCGTCACGGTAGTTGCTGCGACCGACGACCCACTCGCGACACCGGCCAACATCGAAGACTGGCTGCGATGGTTGCCGCGGGCCAAAAGCAATATCCATTTCATCAGTCCGGAAAACTGCGATGGCCGAGCAATCGGTCACGTCGGCATGTTTCGTCGCCAGTATTCGTCGTTGTGGCCGGAACTCATCAGAGGATTGCGGGGTTGACGTTCAGGCGAGCTTGCATCCTCGTATCAGGAGACCAAGATGGACGATTCAAAAGATATGAAGGCGCGCTTCAAAGCAGTCAGAAACGAAGCGAGTGAAACGCGCGCATCGCTTTACCATCTCACGAATCAATGCAACTTGCGATGCAAGGGGTGCTGGTTCTTCGAAAACGAATTCGACGTCGCATCGGATGAGTTAAACGATACGTCGCGTCTTGAGGCGCGCGTGAAGGACGAGGCCGGGCGCGGGGTCAACGCACCATTGCTGATCGGCGGCGAGCCTGCGTTGCATCTCGACCGGATAAGAATATTCCGGAAACACATGCCGAAGGTGTCCGTCTCGACAAACGGCCTTCGGCGCATTCCAATCGAGGGCTTCGAAGATATCACCATCGCGATCTCTGTATTCGGTGGCGGGCCGCTCGATGACGAACTGCGCGCGATCGGTCCGAATGGGAAGCGTTTCGCGGGCTTGTTTGACAAGGCGCTACTCAACTATCGCAATGACGAGCGGGCGGGTTTCGTCTATGCGGTGTCGATCGACGGAATTGCCTATATCGAAGATACGGTGCGCAAGATTCAAGATAACGGAAATCGACTGCTGTTCAACTACTACAGTCCATACGACGTTGCCGGCCCGCTTCGCCGGCGTGGTGAGGAGCAGCTCCTGGATGTGTTGCTCGAACTGAAGGCGAAATATCCGGAAACAGTGGCGAGCCATCCCTATTATCTGGCTGCTCTCATGCGCGGGGAGACCGCATGGGGGATATTCGACCATACTAGTTGCCCGAGCGTCAGCGAGGCTCATCCGCAGAACGCCACGCGTTTCACGTCGGGGTGGCCCGCGTTGCCGAAATTCAACGCGTATCGTGCAGACATGCATACGCTAGCGCGCTGCTGCACATCAGGAGAATGTGCGAAGTGTCGAGACAGCCAGGCCGTGATGTCGTGGTTGCTGGTCAATGCCAAGCAAGTTATGCAGGAAGACGACGGGCTCAGAACGTGGACGGAAGTGGCGGAGAGCTATTTCAGTCAGTTCGTCTGGTCGAGATACCATCCGCGCAGTCGTCTTGAGCGTATCTCGAGTCGCACGATGCAATGACACAACGGGCCGCTCGCCCGGAAAATGAAAAGCCCGCTGCAGCGGGCTTTTCATTGAGATCTTGATGTAACGCTCAGACGTTGAACAGGAAGTTCATCACGTCGCCGTCGTGCACGACATATTCCTTCCCTTCGGCGCGCATCTTGCCGGCTTCCTTCGCGCCTTGCTCACCCTTGTACGTGATGAAGTCGTCGAACGCGATCGTCTGCGCGCGGATGAAGCCGCGCTCGAAGTCGGTATGGATCACGCCGGCCGCCTGCGGTGCCGTGTCGCCGATATGGATCGTCCACGCGCGCACTTCCTTCACGCCCGCGGTGAAATAGGTCTGCAGGCCGAGCAGCTTGAAGCCCGCGCGGATCACGCGGTCGAGGCCCGGTTCTTCCATGCCCATGTCGGCGAGGAATGCTTCCTTGTCGGCATCGTCGAGATCGGCGATTTCCGCCTCGATCGCCGCGCACACGGCGACCACCGGCGCATTCTCGCTTTCCGCGTACTTGCGCACGGCATCCAGGTGCGCGTTGTTCTCGAAACCGTCGTCCTTCACGTTGGCCACGTACATGGCCGGCTTCGCGGTGATCAGGCAGAACGGCTTGAGCAGCGCCTCTTCGTCGTCCGACAGCGCGAGGCCGCGCACGGCCTTGCCCTGGTCGAGCTGCGCGCGCACCTTCTCGAGCACGGCGACGAGCTTCGCCGCTTCCTTGTCGTTGCCCGACTTCGCGGCCTTCGAATAGCGCGTGAGCGCCTTCTCGACGGTGCCGAGGTCGGCGAGCGCGAGTTCGGTATTGATCACTTCGATGTCGTCGATCGGGCTGACCTTGCCGGCGACGTGAATGACGTTCTCGTCCTCGAAGCAGCGCACGACGTGCGTGATTGCATCGGTTTCGCGAATGTTGGCGAGGAACTGATTGCCGAGGCCTTCACCCTTGCTCGCGCCTGCGACGAGGCCCGCGATGTCGACGAACTCGACGACGGCCGGCACGACACGCTCCGGCTTGACGATCTCGGAGAGTGCCTTCAGGCGCGTATCGGGCACTTCGACGATGCCGACGTTCGGCTCGATCGTGCAGAACGGGTAGTTCTCGGCGGCGATGCCGGCCTTGGTCAGCGCATTGAACAGGGTGGACTTGCCGACGTTGGGCAAGCCGACGATGCCGCATTTGAGACTCATGGAATCCTTCGGACGGGTAAGGCGGCGCGGCCGGACAGGGCACGGCGGCGCGGGAAAAAAGGGCGGCCGGCGCTTGGGGCGCGGCGGGCCGACGGTCAAAGACGCTATTGTACCGTGCCGGCGCCCCCGGATTGCGGGCCGGCGCCGAACGGCCGATGCGGCGGGCCGCCGCGCTGCATCGGCCGCCTGCGATTCTGCTGATTTCCCGCAAAGTCCGGCCGCGTAAGGGTTTGGCCCCGCGGCTATAATGCCCGCCATGACTGCCCACCACTCCTTCGACGTCGCCGTGGTCGGCGGCGGGCTCGTCGGCAAGACTGCCGCGCTCGCGCTGACCCAGTCCGGCTACAAGACTGCCTTGCTCGCCCAGCCGGCCGCGCCGCGCCCCGCCGATCTCGTATTCGACACGCGCGTCTACGCGCTGTCTTCCAGTTCGCAGGCGTTGCTCGAGCGGCTGCGGGTCTGGCAGGCGCTCGACCACGGCCGGCTCGCGCCGGTCTACGACATGCGCGTGTACGGCGATGCGCACGCGGAACTGCATTTCTCCGCGTACCAGGCATCCGTGCCGCAGCTCGCGTGGATCGCCGAATCGTCGCTGGTCGAGGCGTCGCTCGACGCCGCGCTGCGGTTCCAGCCGAACCTCACGTGGTTCGAGGCGCGCGCGCAGGGCTTCGACGTACACGACGACGCAGCCGTGCTCACGCTGTCGTCGGGGCAGGTGCTGGAAGCGGATCTCGTCGTCGGCGCGGACGGCGCGCATTCGTGGGTGCGCTCGCAAATGGGGGCCAAAGTCGAACGGCGCGACTACCGGCAAACCGGAGTCGTCGCGAACTTCAAGGCGTCGCTGCCGCATCGCGAGACGGCCTACCAGTGGTTCCACGAAGGCGAGATCGTCGCGCTGCTGCCGCTGCCGGACGGCCATGTGTCGCTCGTCTGGTCCGCGCACACCGCGCATGCGGATGAATTGCTCGCACTCGATCCGGCGCAGCTCGCGGCCGAGGTGGAGCGCATGTCTCATGGCCAGGTCGGCACGCTCGACTGCGTGACACCGGCCGCCGGCTTCCCGCTGGCGCTGCAGACGGTCGACAAGCTGATCGCGCCGCGCGTCGCGCTGGTCGGCGATGCCGCGCACCTGATCCACCCGCTCGCGGGACAGGGGATGAACCTCGGCCTGCGCGATGTGGCGGCGCTTGCCGATGCGATCGCCGGCAAGGAAAGCTTCCGCAACCTCGGCGATACGGTGCTGCTGCGCCGCTACGAGCGTTCGCGCCGCGAGGACATCCGCGCGCTGATGGTCGCAACCGACGGCCTGCAGCGGCTGTTCGCGGTGCCGGGCTCGCTCGCGAAGGCCGTGCGCAATGCGGGCATGGCCTTCGTCGGTGCGCAGCCGCTCGTGAAGCGCTGGCTCGTGTCGGCCGCGCTCGGCTGATCGAACCTTCGGCCGCTTCGCCGGTCGGACACGGTTCCGTTACGGCGTACACTGTGCCGTGAACACCGATTGAGCTGAAGGAAGATTTCGATGAAAAAAACGATCCGCATCGCGTCGCTGGCGCTGGCCGTCACGATGGCGACGCTTGGCTGCACCGCGCAGGCCGACCAGACCACCGACAAGCTGAAAGCCACGCTGCAGGCCCGCCTCGGCAACGATGCGCCGATCAAGAGCGTGTCGAAATCGCCGGTCGCGGGCCTGTACGAAGTGAACCTCGGCTCGCAGATCATCTATAGCGATGCGGCGGGCGACTACGTGCTGCTCGGCGATCTCGTCGACACCAAGACGCACAAGAACCTGACCGACGCCCGCCTGTCCGAAATCAACAAGATCGACTTCGCGAGCCTGCCGTTCTCGAATGCGATCAAGGTCGTCAAGGGCAACGGCGCCCGCAAGATCGCGGTGTTCTCCGATCCGAACTGCCCGTACTGCAAGAAGCTCGAGACGACGCTGCAGTCGGTCGACAACGTGACCGTCTACACGTTCCTGTACCCGGTGCTGTCGCCGGATTCGACCGCGAAGTCGAAGGCGATCTGGTGTGCGACCGACCGCGCGAAAACGTGGGAGAGCTGGATGCTCGACCATCGCGCACCGACCGGCGCCGGTACCTGCGATACCGCCGCACTCGACAAGAACCTCGCGCTCGGCCGCGGGATGAACGTCACGGGCACGCCGACGATCTTCCTGCCGGACGGCCGCCGCCTGCCGGGCGCCGTATCGGCCGACCAGCTCAACCAGGCGCTCGCGTCGAGCAAGTAACCGACCATCCGCCGGGCCGCATGGCCCGGCCAGCGAGGGGCGCCCGCGTGACCTGCCGGCGCCTCTCTTCGTTTCCGCCGCCGTATCCGACCGTCCGATTGCCACGATGACCCAGCCGATCCGCTATTCGATTGTCCCGAAAGATCTTGCCGCGCACCTGTTCGAAGTGTCGGTGACGGTCACCGATCCCGACCCCGAGGGCCAGCGCTTTTCGCTGCCGGTGTGGATTCCGGGCAGCTACCTCGTGCGCGAGTTCGCGCGCAACATCGTGACGCTCGGCGCATTCAACGACGCGGGCCGCAAGGTGCGGATCGCAAAGACCGACAAGCATACGTGGCAGGCCGCACCCGTGAACGGCACGCTGACGCTGCGTTACGACGTGTACGCGTGGGACCTGTCGGTGCGCTCCGCGTATCTCGACGAATCGGGCGGCTTCTTCAACGCGACGGCCGTGTTCCTGAGCGTTGCCGGCCGCGAGGACGCGCCGTGTGAAGTCGACATCGGGAAGCCGGCCGGCGCGGCGTTCCGCGCGTGGCGCGTCGGCACCGCGTTGCCCGAGGCGCGCGGCACGAAGCGCTACGGGTTCGGCGCGTACCGCGCGTCGAACTACGACGAGCTTTCCGATCATCCGGTGACGATCGGCGAATTCGCGCTGGCGACGTTCGACGCGCACGGTGTGCCGCACGACATCGTGATCGCGGGGCGTGTGACGCAGCTCGACATGGAGCGCCTGCGCACCGACCTGAAGCGCGTGTGCGAAGCACAGATCGCGCTGTTCGAGCCGAAATCGAAGAAGGCGCCGATGGACCGCTACGTGTTCATGACGCTTGCGGTCAGCGACGGTTACGGCGGCCTCGAGCATCGCGCGTCGACCGCGCTGATCTGCAACCGCACCGACCTGCCGGTGAAGGGGCGACCCGAAACGACGGAAGGCTATCGCACGTACCTCGGTCTCTGCAGTCACGAGTACTTCCATACCTGGAACGTGAAGCGCATCAAGCCGGCGGCGTTCGTGCCGTACGACCTGACGCGCGAGAATTACACGTCGCTGCTGTGGCTGTTCGAAGGCTTCACGTCGTATTACGACGATCTGATGCTGGTGCGCAGCGGGCTGATGTCGCAGGACGAATATTTCGCGGCGCTCGGCCGCACGGTCGGCGGCGTGCTGCGCGGCACGGGCCGGCTCAAGCAAAGCGTCGCGGAAAGCTCGTTCGACGCTTGGATCAAGTACTACCGCCAGGACGAGAACGCGACCAACGCGATCGTCAGCTATTACACGAAGGGTTCGCTGGTCGCGCTCGCGTTCGATCTCGCGATCCGCGCGCAGACGCGCAACCGGAAGTCGCTCGACGACGTGATGCGCCTGCTGTGGCAGCGCTACGGCCGCGATTTCTACCGCGGCAAGCAGGCGGGTGTCGAGGAGAACGAAGTCGAGACGCTGATCGAGGAAGCGACGGGCGTCGCGCTCGGCCGCCTGTTCACCGATGCCGTGCACGGCACGCGCGACCTGCCGCTCGCCGAGCTGCTCGCACCGTTCGGCGTGACGCTCACGCCGGATGTCGCGAACGGCGCGGCCGCGAAACCGACGATCGGCGCACGCCTGCGCGGCGGCGCGGACTGCACGTTCGCGGCGGTCTACGAAGGCGGCGCCGCGCATCGTGCGGGGCTGTCGGCCGGCGACACGCTGATCGCGGTCGACGGGCTGCGCGTCACGGGCACCAACCTCGACGCGCTGCTCGCGCGCTACCGGCCGGGCGACAAGGTCGAGGTTCACGCATTCCGTCGCGACGAGCTGCGCAGCGCGAAACTGAAGCTCGACGGCCCCGAAGTCACGCGCTACCGGCTGACGGCGGCCGCGAAGCCGGCGGCGGCATCGAAGGCCCGGGAAGCCTGGCTGAAGGGCTGATCCTACGAAGGCGGGTATCGGGGCGCGATCGAGGATTGTTCTGTTGTTGCAACAATCCGTCGCCCTGAACCCGCTTTTTCGCGGTCATGCGGCCACGCACAATGGCGTCACTCGCGCTACCGAAGCGCAACCCTACTGGAGCCTGACATGACGACCATTCTGCAAATCAATTCCGCGGCGCGTTCGCAAGGTGCGCAATCCACGCTGCTGGCCAACGAACTGACGGCAAAGCTGCAACAATCGAACCCCGGCGCGAATGTCGTGGTTCGCGACCTGCTGGCCGATGCGCTGCCGCACCTCGACGAATCGGTGCTCGGCGCGTTCTTCACGCCGGCCGACAAGCGCACCGCGGAACAGAATGCGATCGTCGCGAAGAGCGATGCACTGATCGCCGAACTGCAAGCGGCCGACATCATCGTGATCGGCGCACCGATGTACAACTTCGGCGTGTCGTCGCAACTGAAGGCGTATTTCGACTGGATCGCCCGTGCGGGCGTCACGTTCCGCTACACCGAGAACGGTCCGGAAGGCCTGATCAAGGGCAAGAAGGTTCACGTGGTGACGGCCCGCGGCGGCAAGTACCTGGGTACGCCGAACGACAGCCAGACGCCGTACCTGCGCTCGTTCCTCGGCTTCATCGGCCTGACCGACGTGAACTTCATTCACGCTGAAGGCCTGAACCTCGGGCCGGACGCGCAGAGCGCCGCGCTCGCCAGCGCACGCGAAGCGATCGCCGCCGCGTAAGGAAGGCCGAAGCGGGTGCGGCGCACCTGCTGCATCGCCCGATAAAAAAATGCCGCGTTCCCGAAAGGGACGCGGCGTTTTTGCATGCTTGCCGGCTCGAAGGAACCGGCAGCGCGTTACGCGAGCGTTTCGGCGACTTCCGGCAGGCGCCAGTCGATCGGCTCGCGGCCGGCATCGACCAGATAATCGTTCGCGAGCGCGAAATGGCGGCAACCGAGGAAACCGCGGTGCGCGGACAGCGGCGACGGATGCGGCGCCTCGAGCACGCAATGCGCGCTTGCGTCGAACAGTGCGCGCTTCGCCTGCGCGTGTGCGCCCCACAGCATGAACACGAGCCCGCGATGACGGCCGGCGAGTTCGCGGATCAGCGTGTCCGTGCACTGCTCCCAGCCGCGCTTCGCATGGCTCGCGGCCGCGCCGCGCTCGACCGTCAGCACCGTGTTGAGCAGCAGCACGCCCTGACGCGCCCAGGTGTCGAGGCAGCCGTGGCGCGGCGTGTCATGACCGAAGTTCGCGGCGATTTCCTTGAAGATGTTGCGCAGCGACGGCGGCGTGCGCACGGCGGGCGGCACCGAGAACGCGAGCCCGTGCGCCTGCGGCGTGCCGCGATCGTCGCCGTGATACGGATCCTGGCCGAGGATCACGACTTTCACGTCGTCCGGGCTCGTCAGGCGCAGCGCGCGGAACACGTCGGTCGGGTAGACGGTCTTGCCGGCCGCACGCTCGTCGTCGACGAAGCGGCACAGCGGCGCATACGCGTCGCTGTCGGTAAAGGGCTTCAGCACGTCGCGCCAGACGGCAGGCAGCGCGTCGAATTGCGCGGCGAGGTGCGGAACGTTGGCGGCGGCAGGCTGCGGGGCCGCCGGTGCCGCAGCCGATGCAGCGGTTTTCTTGGCAGGCTTGCGCCCGGCCGCGGGCGGCTCGGAAGGCGGGGACGGAAGATCGGCCGGTGCCGTTTCCGGCACGGGATCGTCGAACAGCGACGCCTGTTGCGGCGCGCGGGAAGTCTTGCGGGTTGCCATGCGTGATGCGTGTTATTGCGCGCGCAGCCGGTAGCCGCGCTGCGCCTTGCTGATGTTCTCGGGAGCGAGGCCCGGCAGCGCCTGCTGCAGTTCGGCGGCGAGCGTTGCGAGCGCCGCTTCCGGGCCGTCGATCAGTTCGAGTTCGATTTCGCTGATCGGTTCGCGGCGCGTTTCGTGTTCCGCCTGGACGACGATCTCGCCGACGTCCACCGCGGCTTCGACGGTTGCGCCGCCGATTGCGATGCGCCACAGCGTACGCGAAAAATCCGTGCGGAACAGCGCACGCAGCGCGCCGGCCGCGTCATTCAGCGCGGCGGCGGCCTCCGGTACGTCGCAGGCCGCGACGAGCGCATCGATCTCGAGCGCGTCGCCGGCGACCGGCAGCTCCCATTCGTGGCGGCGGTGCAGGCCGCCTTCCGCGCTGCCGACCGTCTTGAACGTCTGCAGCCAGCCTTGCGGCGCGCGGCGCACGCGCACCGCGCTCTTCGAGCGGGCCAGCGCGAGATCGGGCGTGTCGTAGTAGACGTTCGCGAGCGTGATGTCGTGGCCGGGTTCGCCGGTCAGCGTCTCGAAGAAGCGTCGCGCGGCCTCGGCCTGGCCGGCCGGCAGCGCGAGCTTGATTTCCTTTTCGATCGCCATCAGAAGAACATCCGTGCGAGTTCCTCGCCCGGCTGGTCGGCACGCATGAACGCTTCTCCGACGAGGAACGTGTTCACGTTCGCCGCGCGCATCGTGTCGACATCGGTGCGCGACAGGATCCCCGACTCGGTCACGACGATGCGGTCCGCCGGAATCATGTCGAGCATGTCGAGCGTGGTCTGGATCGACGTCTCGAACGTGCGCAGGTTGCGGTTGTTGATGCCGAGCAGCGGCGTCTTGAGCGTCAGCGCCTGTTCCATCTCGTTGCGGTCGTGCACTTCGACCAGCACCGCGAGGCCGAGCGAGTGTGCGTACGCTTCGAGATCCTGCATCAGCGGCGTGTCGAGCGCGGCGGCGATCAGCAGGATCGCGTCCGCGCCCATCGCGCGCGCTTCCACGATCTGGTACGCGTCGACGATGAAGTCCTTGCGCAGCACCGGCAGCGTGCAGGCCGCGCGTGCTTCCTCGAGATAGCGGACGCTGCCCTGGAAGAACTGCTCGTCGGTCAGCACCGACAGGCACGCGGCGCCGTGCTCCGCGTACGAACGGGCGATGTCGGCCGGCACGAAATGCTCGCGCAGCACGCCCTTCGACGGGCTGGCCTTCTTGATTTCGGAAATCACGGCCGCGTGGCCGGCTGCGTGCTTCGCGCGCAGTGCGCCGACGAAGTCGCGCAGGTCGCGCGCAGAGGCTTCCAGTTTCAGTGCCTCGAGCGGCGCGCTGCGCATGGCCGCCGCGACTTCTTCGCGCTTGACGGCGATGATTCGGTCGAGAATGTCGCTCATGTGGGTTCCTGCTTGATTCGTAAGGGGAGTCAGCGCTTGAACTGCTGCGTGAAGCGCACGAGTTCGTCGACTTTCGCGCGGGCCTTGCCGCTCGCGATCGCTTCGCGGGCGAGCTGGATGCCGTCCGCGATCGATTCGGCGACGTTCGCCGCATAGAGTGCGGTACCCGCGTTCAGCGTGACGATCTCGCGCGCGACGCCCGGCTGGTTGTCCAGCGCGCCGAGCAGCATCGTGCGCGATTCGTCGGCATTTTCCACCTTCAGCGTGCGGTTCGACACCATCTGCAGGCCGAAATCTTCCGGATGGATCTCGTATTCGTGCACCTTGCCGTCGCGCAGTTCGCCGACGAGCGTCGCGGCGCCGAGCGACACCTCGTCCATCCCGTCCTTGCCGTACACGACGAGCACGTGCTGCGCGCCGAGACGCTGCATCACGCGCACCTGGATGCCGACGAGGTCGGGGTGGAACACGCCCATCAGCTGGTTCGGCGCGCCGGCCGGATTGGTCAGCGGGCCGAGGATGTTGAAGATCGTGCGCACGCCGAGCTCGCGGCGCACGGCCGCGATGTTCTTCATCGCCGGGTGATGGTTCGGCGCGAACATGAAGCCCATGCCGGTTTCGGCGATCGACGCGGCGACCTGCTCCGACTGCAGGTCGATGTTCACGCCGAGCGCCTCGAGCACGTCGGCGCTGCCGGACTTGCTCGACACGCCGCGGTTGCCGTGCTTCGCGACCTTCGCGCCGGCCGCGGCCGTGACGAACATCGACGCGGTCGAGATGTTGAACGTGTGCGAGCCGTCGCCGCCGGTGCCGACGATGTCGACGAAGTTCGAGTTGTCCTGCACCTCGACGTGATTCGCGAATTCGCGCATCACGGTCGCGGCGGCGGCGATCTCGCCGATCGTCTCCTTCTTCACGCGCAGCCCGGTGATGATCGCGGCCGCCATCACGGGCGACATGTCGCCGCGCATGATGAGCCGCATCAGGTGCAGCATCTCGTCGTGGAAGATCTCGCGGTGTTCGATCGTGCGCTGCAGCGCTTCCTGTGGGGTAATCGTCATCGTGAGGCTCCCGTCAGGCGGCTTGCGCGGCTGCGGCGCGTGCCTGTTTCAGGAAATTCTCGAGCAGTGCATGGCCATGCTCGGACAGGATCGATTCCGGGTGGAACTGTACGCCTTCGATCGGCAGCGTCTTGTGGCGCACGCCCATGATCTCGCCGTCGTCGGTCCACGCGGACACCTCGAGGCAGTCGGGCAGCGATTCGCGCTCGATCGCGAGCGAGTGGTAGCGCGTGACGTCGAAATGCTTCGGCAGGTCGGCGAACACGCCGCGGCAGTCGGTTTCGATCTTGCTTACCTTGCCGTGCATGATGGTCTTCGCGCGCACGACGCGGCCGCCGAATGCCTCGCCGATCGCCTGATGGCCGAGGCAGACGCCGAGGATCGGCTTCTTGCCCGCGAATTCGCGCAGCACGTCGAGCGTGATGCCCGCGTGCTGCGGATTGCTCGGCCCGGGCGACAGGCAGATGGTGTCGGGGTTCAGGCGCGCGATGTCGCCGAGCGTGATTTCGTCGTTGCGGTAGGTGCGCACGTCCTCGCCGAGTTCGCCGAAGTACTGGACCAGGTTGTAGGTAAACGAATCGTAGTTGTCGATCATGAGCAGCATGATTTCCCTCAACGTATTGAAGAATAAAGGATTTCCTTCTCGCCGCCTGTGTTTGGGTGGTTTTTTTGCCCCAATTTCACCCCAATGTGCTGGGGGGCGGAAGGCAGTGGCCCGCGTTGGGGCCGAGCAAAGGACTTGGCAGGCTTAACGCCAACCAAAAAAGAGAAGTACGGAGGGGAATCGAGTGCTATGTCGCATGGCGACCATTCTAGCAGCACAACGGTAGCGAGTGGGGGGCGCACTTTGGGCTGGACAGGATGCCTCTGTCTGCATTTGGCTAGCGATGGCGTGTTGATAAACTGCTTTTTTTGCAGACGCTTCCCCCACGATGAACGAGTTTCTAGACCCCAAGCAATTCGAGATCAGTGAGCCGACGCTTTCGGAGGCGATAGCGGGACTTCATCGCGAAATCGAGTCCAATTTGGAAATATCGGACACTCTCTACGGCGACTATCGCGACGCGGCAACCAAGGCACTTCGGGACCATCCCGACGAGCCGGCGGATTACGTGGGTGAGCAGTTCCCTTCGTTGACGAGTGACGGGCTTCGTCGCATTTATCTGGCGCGTGCGTGCATTTATGCGATCGAGGCTGAACAGGCCATGCAGCGCGACGAGCGTGATTCTGCCTGGTACCGCGTTTCCATCGCTCAGCGTCAGTTGGGACTTTTTGATGGTTCCTACTGCGATCCGTATTCCACGAAGGAGCGCACGGAGTTCGCGTCCTTAGGCGGGCAGGCTCGAGGTGTGAGGACAGCCCCCGTTCGGAAGGAACTGATTCGCATGCTTAACGAGCGACGTCCAGAACACGGCTGGATAGAGGCGCGTGATGTGATCAAAGCAGTCGAGAAAGATCTGTTTGTGTTCAGCGAGCGCCATGGTGGGTTTCTAACGAAGTCCGGTTTTCCTCAGGCCATTCGACGATGGTTGCAAGAGGATAGGGATGTTCGAGCGGCCTTCGAAGGCTCCCGTCGCTGAACACGGCATTGATCGCCCGCGCAGTGCGCGGGCAGCAACCTTTCCCATTGGCCAATCGGGCAACCTTTGGTGCGCGGCACCTTTCATCGAGTGTTGTGCACGCACCTCACACGAACGTGTTTCATTCCCTGCCACGTCGGATTGAGCCTCGCTGTCAAGAGGGGGCTTCGCGTGCGGCACGGTCTCCTTTTCGCCCTTCATCTTCCAAATAACATCCGGCCGCATCCGCTGGACAGATCGATATTGCTATCCATTCAAAATCATTACAAGCAATGATTTTTTATAGCAAGCTGTGTTGCTGTTGCGCCCGGCCCCGCTTCCTTAGACTTGCAGCACTTAATCACCGTCGCGATGAGCGGCACATGGAGAGCGGAAAAATGATGAACATGACGACCAATTCGCCCCCGACGCGGGCGCTGACGATCAAGGTGGTGGCCGACCGCATCGGGCGCTCGCGTGCGTCCATCTACGAGATGATGGATAAGAAGTCCCCGCGTTACGACGCGGCATTCCCCACGCCCTTCAAGATCGGCGTCAAGACCCTGTTCGTCGAAGCGGAAATCGAGCAGTACCTGAAAGCCAAGATCGCAGAGAGCCGCGGCAGCCTGTCGGTGTAGGCAGGCGCGCCGGTCGATTTGCCACATTCGCGAACCTCGCCAATGACGAGTACGGCGTTACCCGCGTACGCAAGCCGGTGTCGGCGCTGCGCGAAGATCGCGCCCCCTCGCGGAAAAGGTGCTGGAACGCTAAGCGGCATATCTGTCGGTCGGCAATCGGAATTTTCCAATTGACCCGCGTCGCCGCCATGCAGTGGTGTTGTATTTCTGCAAAGCGAAAAAAGATCGATTAGATGTGGTTGGACTGTCTCGGACAAAGACGGAATATATTTATTAGGTATCCGATGTTTTGAGGCGTTGACCGATGGCTTCTCTTCTATATAGCGTGCGAGATCAATACCCGTGCAGGTCATCCTGGCGGCTGATTTTTCTGAAGGGTTCTTATCGTCGAAGGAGGAATTGTCGGCGTCAGTGCCAAAGCCGGATACGCGAGATTTGCCGAGAGTAGGCGTCATCCGGATCGAGCAACGTGCTCGGTAACGTGAGGTGCTATAGCGTACGAAAGAAATAGGAAGGTCTGCGGCGCGATGTTGCCGTGACGAATGCGTCATGGTGCGTCGCGAGTGCGGCGGACATAGGGGCGTGTCGTATTGCGGTCAACGTATCGCTTGGCAGCAGACGTTCAGCGCGATCGGGCAGCAGAAAGCTGCGATCTAAGAGAAGGAAATCGATACAAACTGCGTCCAACGTACACAAGCTACGACGAAACCTAAACAATTTGCGACCGACGGCCAGTGCTACCCCTCGTGTAGGCGGTAGTGGGGCTACTTATCGAATGCTGAATGGACCAGGATGCTCTGGCTATCGGCAGGGTGTGTTTCGATCTCTTGTTTCGGGCGTAAGTATGTATATGAAAAGGGAGAACAATTTCCCGGTCGCCGCCGGCCTTTGGAATGTCGAGATTGCGTGAATCGTTGAGCTTTTGTGAGAGTGAATTTAAGGGTCTTATGTAATACAGGGTATTTCTTAGATCTATAGCTAAGGTAGAACATAGGCTATCCATAGAAGATCCATTTCATTGTTCAATTATTCACCATCTCTACAAGTACTCAGTTAGCCCTGTACCCTGTACGCAGGACAGAGAACATTCGACCGTCCGATGTGACAGTCAAGCAGTGCCAGGAGGCGATGAGCAGAGGATGCTCTCGTCTTCATCATTCGAACATAACCAGCAATGAGCAGCACGTGCGATGCGCTCATGTGATTTAGATCAAAGGTAATTAAAAATGTCCTTCGAAGAAGACGACTTCAAGAAGATTTACGAATATGGCGAGTGGGTGAGAAACACCGAACGAGCCGAGATTGCAGGCGAAGAGAAGATCGTGCTGTTGCCGAGTTTCGATCTGATGAGAACGTCGCTCGCTTCCATGGAAGCGCTAGTGCGTGACATCGAGTTCTCGAAAGACGGCGTGGGCTTCGAGATCACGCGCAACAAGTTGGGTAGGCCGGTTGTCGTGCCCAAGCCGCTGGGTAAGCGCCATTTCCACGCATTGAAGGCGTTCTTCCAGAACTACGCCTTCGCAGAGCGCTATGTGTACAGTACGCATGTGTCGGCGGTGCCCGAAGCGTTCGAGGCTTTGGGCCTGCACCCGCATGTCTTCACGTTTCGCGAACCAGGTTCGATCGAGCCTAGCACGGGCAAGACGCACGGCGAGACGTTCAACGACATTACGAAGAAGGTGGCCGAGATCGTCGGCTCGAAGCAGTTCCGCGAGCGCCTGCGTGTGCGTCGGCGCAATGCAGAACGCAACGAGGCGAAGGGGCTCGCAATTGAGCAGCAGGTGTTCGAGAACAAGTCGCGCCAGCTCGTGCTGATGCTGCACTTCGGTTTCAAAGAGCAGCATCGCTCGAAGATCACGCTCGACGAGATCCAGAAGCACCGCAAGAAGTTCTTCAACAATTGCCGGACCAACAAGCTGCTGCGCGGCATCGTCGATTACATCTGGAAGCTCGAAGAGGGGGACGAGTCGGGTCTGCACCTGCATGTGCTGATCTTCTACACGGCCGATTCGTGCCGCGACGTGTATATCGCACAGCAGCTGGGCGAGTACTGGGTCAAGGTGACGGAGGGCAAAGGCCAATACTGGAATTCGAATGCCAACAAGATCTTCCACGAGAAGTACGGCCACGGCGTGGGTACGGGCGAGATCAACTGGGGCGACGACGCTAAGCGTGAAGCACTGCGCGAGAACATCCGGTACATGACGAAGGCCGACCAGTTCCTGAAGATGAAATACGGCGAACACAGCCGCCTGTTCGGTACGAGCCAGGTCGAGGAAAAGAAGAAGCCGGGCCGTCCGCGTGTGGGGAAAGCGAAGAGCAACGTCGATACCGCAGATAGCACGCAGGCGGATTTGTGCGATTTCGAATCGCCCGATGACACGGGCGTGGACGCAACGAACCCGGATGCGGATCAGATCGAATAAATCGGGTCCGAATGGCTCGATGTGTTTGGCGTTGGGGTTCGTGTGGGCGGCGGTCTATCGTGACCACGGAGGGGGTGTAATCGGCTCCGAACGCCCATGCCACTTGCACGCCGATCGGTTGGGGTGGAGGCAACGTGAAGCACGTGCGGATCGTTGTGGATGCAACTCGGACGCAAAGCAGATGCAACGGTATGTAGCGCGGCGCTTGCATGATTGTGGTGCGATTCAGTCGGGCTGAAATTCGAATCAGCTCAGTGATGCATGAAGGAATGCGAAACGGATGCAACGGGATGCAGAGGGTTTGACGAGGGGTGAATTCGCAATGGAAGAAGAGGACCTAAAACGGCGGATCGATGCGCTTGGCACATCTGCGCCCGTGTCGTCGAAGATCGCCCGTTTGCGTGCACTCTACGACCACATCGACGCCGCATTGGGCCGCGGGGCGACGCGGCAGGATGTACTCGACGTGTTGAATTCAGACGGATTCAACATGACGATGGCGAGCTTCAAGTCGGCGCTGCAACGGATACGTGCGGAGCGAAAAGAGACGCATGAGGATGCGTTGACGAACACGCCGGGGTCCAACGGGGACTGCGCGGCGACTGATCGGCGCGGTATGGGAACGGCGTTTGCGGAGTTGCTTGCCACGCAAACGCGTCGACGTTGGGACGGGAAACTGTATTAGACGATGCGCAGCTGATTGTTAGCTCGGACAGGCCGGGAGCAGCTAAGACTCTTTTCGCGCTTGCCGTTGCATAGGCAGACGGTCATACTCGGTCGCTTCAGTCGGCGATAATGTCGTGCGAGCTTCGTTTCGCGATTTGCCGGTCAGTTTGAATGTCGAGCGCCGAGCCGACGTGCTGGTCTGGCAGCCGAGTCAGGCAATGCCTCCCAAGATTCAGCTTCTCTGCAAGATTGCCAAAATGACAAAACAGCAAGCAGGAAACGCGCTGCAGGCGCTTCTAGACGAGAAGATGCGGGTGTTTGCCGAAGCCTTTGTTGATGGATCGCGGCGCCTTTTCGTCGATGATAAAGGGGCGCTGGTCCATCCCGGCGAGTTTGGCTCATACCGAGAGGCCATCACTCATGACTTTTTGCGTGCTTTTATTCCGCAGCGAATGGCGGTCGACTCAGGTTTCGTCGTAACGTCATCGGGACGCATCAGTACGCAGTGCGACGTCGTCATCTACGACCGCTCGGTGACGCCGCTGCTGCAGAACGACTATAAGCAGCGATTCTTCCCATTGGAATCTGTTTGTGCGGTGGGTGAAGTTAAATCGGTCATGTCATTGGCGGATCTCAAGGCGGCGCTGCGGAAGCTCTCGGGCGTGAAGTCATTGCGGGACACGCTGTACGAGCCGAGGTACGTGCACTGCGTCAAGGAGGACGGGCTTGCTTCTGAATACGAGCCGCATCGCGATGAACGCGATCAGATCATCACGTTTCTGATCTGCGAAGGATTTGCATTTGACATTGCTGACAAAATCGAAGAAGTGCTGTCGTGTTACATCCAGGAACATCCTCAATACCCGTCGAACCTTCGCCATAACTTCGTTTTAAGCATCCGGGACGGATTGCTGACCTACGTGCACCACTCTGGTCCACTATTTCCGTTTCCGACGAAGTCGACTGAGGTGGTGCACTACGACAATACCTCTGAACCTCAGCGGGTCGCAGTCGAGGGGTCGCCAGAAGGCCGTAATCGGCTCCTGGCGACTATTCAGCTTCCAGGCGAGTCGCGCGGAAGAATTGAGTGAGTCGCGTCGCGCCGATACCGCGACGACGTTGGTCGCATACTGGCTCAGGATGACTGTCGCGCGGCCCACGGAGTGCCAGGCGAAGCAAGCCATTCCTTCAAGCACGACCATATTCGCGAAATCCATCAGCAAGTCCAGTCACGCGACAGTCGTGCCGGGTCGCGGAGCAGTCCTGGTCGACGGGAAGGCGACTGTGTCGCGACGTCGTGACCAGTCGTGCGGCGGCAATTGCGCTCATCGTCTACATGCCAATGGTTCAGTCCACGTCGAATCCTTTGCCGGACATATACGCATCAAAGAGTTCTAGTTGCGCGTCGTCAGGGGGATCTGCCGTGAAGTCGAAATGACGGATGCTGTCGGCAACGTCGCGACGGTTGATATAACCCGTGCTGTACTTGCCGTTTTCGAGTTCGAAGTCCAGCGAACCACACCAGTTGTTGATGCGTCCGTAGCCAGGCATCAGCGCCGCCTGTTTGGGATTACCGCTGACTTCGTGTTTTGCGAGCGACACACGAACCCACTCCAGACGTGTGAACGCGATGTAGGTATGCCTGAGTTGCCTGTCCAGTTCGGCCACAATCGCTTCGTCGTCCAGCGCCCGCCCGATCTGCTCAATCCTGATTCTTAGCCCGAAGTGCGACCCTGTCTTGTCCCGCTCTTTCAGCGCCGCCAGCTTCTGTTCGAGTCCGTGGTTCGCATGCCACTTGATTATTTCACTCGCACGCTGCCGCCAGGTTCGCAACAGTTCGTAGGCAGCGAAGATCCACATTTGTGACTGCGCCAGCAGAAAATACGTGTCCGCTGGTGTGGAGTCCGTCTCCAACAGCTCTCGCAATACCTTGTGCTCCAACGGCATGAGAAACTGATCGACGAGGTTCAGGTTATGCGCCTGCGAACGCAGGTACATGTCGTCAGAGAAGAAGACGAGATTCGATAGCGACTGGTAAAGCGCCATGCTGTCGATTGTTTCCGGGGCGGCATATCGTGGACCTTCATCGTGTTCCTCAAAATCCTGATCCATGTTTGACGCTCCGCGAATGGTGGCCGAAACAGACGTGCTCATTCCGCAGCCATTCTATCCTGCTACGACACTGCCACGTTCTTTCACCCGGGTGTGTTGCGACGGAGCCCTGCATTTCCCGTGAGATGCAAACGGTACGCCGTCCGCGAGCTCGTATGGTGCCCCCGACTCGTGCCCGACGGCCTGACGCGTTCAGCACAGCGCGTCGGTGACGCTTTGTTCGCACGCCGCTGCAACGATCCAAGAAATTTTCAACTACATATAACCGCCCTGAGCAGAGCCAGCCCTGGCCGCTCCGCCAACGCACTCCCGCATCGGCGCACTTCGCTCAGGAGTTCACGTGAATCTCACCCCTTTCGTTTTGCCCGCAGTCCTGACAGTGGTGCTCATCATCATGTTTGTCGTTGGCCTGCGCTCGCTTGCAAACATCAATCGCACGCAACCGGTTCCGTCGTCTCCTGATGGTGCGTCTGTCAGTGGACGCCAGGCACAACATGCAACGTCAATGTCCGACGAACTGGACGAGTGGGAAGCCAACGCGCACTGGCCCGAACACGACGCGCGCCCAGCATTCGGCAATCGCGACAATCTGCGGGACACACCGGAGTCCTTCGACCGGCACGCGCCCCCTGGTGCACATGACATCGACGAGTCGCGGCACGAATTGCACGAAGCGTTGCGCGATGAGTCGCACGGCGGGTCCGCATCATTTTCTGCCGAACCGACGCCTGACGATGCCGCGCTGTTTCCTCAGTCCACGCCGACTTCACGGTCCGACGCGACTCCGCGCTGTCCACACTGCTGTTCGTCACGGATCAACACGCTTCACCGTGCTCGCAAGGCCGGCAGCGCCATCGGCAGCGTTGCCGGCGCAACCAGCGGCATGGCAATGGCGCTCTCAGGTGCGGAAGCGGGCGCAGTCGTCGGCTCCTTCGCCGGTCCGGTCGGCACCATCTTCGGCGGTCTCGCCGGCGCAGTGATCGCGGGACTCGTCGGCAGTGCCGCCGGATGCGCCGCAGGTTCAGCCGTCGGCACGGCGATCGACGAGAACGTGCTCGACAACCATTTATGTCTCTCCTGTGGCCACACGTTCAACGCGGCGCGTTCGTGAGCCTGGCTCGCATTTGCGCGATCTACCGTCCATCCAATCTTTTCGAGGAGATGTTCATGTCCCCTGTCTCTCCGCTCGACTATCTCGCCGCCTTCGCCCTCGCCTTTGTCGGCGGAGCACTGCTCGCCATGTGCCATTGCCGCTATGTCGGCAAGGTCCGCCGTGAGGCGTGCGCCAATGCGTGAGCGATCTTCCTTCGGCCAGTTTGACGACGACAACGACGACCAGTGGAACGAATCCCCATACGGGCAACGCGGTTCTTACTCCCGTCAGCCACATGCAGGGGCCACGTCGCAGCACTTCGAGACGGGCTCGCGGGACGTACGCTTTCCCTGCCCGGCCTGCCAGTCTCCGCGCATCGAACCGCGTCACGTCGCGCGGCGTATTGGCGGCGCCGTAGGTGCCGCTGCGGGTGCGACAAGCGCCATCGGCATTGCCCTGTCCGGCGCGGAAGCAGGCGCCGCTGCGGGTCTTCTCGCTGGTCCAATCGGCTCGGCCTGTGGCGGCATTGCGGGCGCGATCCTTGCCGGACTTGTCGCTGGTGCGGCTGGTTGCGCAACAGGCGCGGCCTGCGGCGAGGCGATCGACCAGAAGGTCCTGAATAACTGGCGATGCCTCGCCTGCGGGCGCACCTTCACGCTCGGCCCACGCTGAACTGCCTTCCGTCTGTCCCCCCGTTTCATTTTCTCTTTCTTCGATTTCCGCATCCGTTCTCCCATCGTGCCCGGCCTGGTGCCGGGCTCTATGCCCATTTATTTTTCACCGGAGTATCAAAAATGCATCTTGTACAGAACATGGCCTATGTCGGCGCAACTCCCTGGCACGGTCTTGGTAACCAGCTCGCCCCGAAGCAACCACTCGAAGTCTGGGCTCGCGCTGCCGGCATGGACTGGAGCATTGAAGAGGCGGAGGTCCGTTTCGTTGCCGCCGGCAACCGCAGTCTCGGTTCGATCCACGCGTTCCCCGAGCAGAAGGTCCTTTATCGCTCGGACACCAAGGCGCCGCTCTCCGTCGTGTCCGCCCGCTATCAGGTTGTTCAGCCGTCCGAGATTCTGGAGTTTTACCGCGACCTTACGGAAGTCGGTGGGTTCGAACTCGAGACGGCAGGCGTGCTAAAGGAAGGGCGCAAGCTGTGGGCGCTTGCGCGCACGGGCCAGGCCGCAACGCTCAAAGGCAAGGATCAGATCAACGGTTACTTGCTGTTGGCAACTGCTTGCGACGGCACACTCGCCACTACGGCACAGTTCACGTCCGTCCGGGTCGTCTGCAACAACACGCTGCAGATTGCATTGGGAGGCGACAACGTCGGCGCGGTCAAGGTTCCGCACCGCTCGCAGTTCGACGCCCAGGCCGTCAAACGCCAGCTCGGCATCGCGATCTCGTCGTGGGATGCGTTCATGGCTAGGACGAAGGCACTCGCAGAACGGAAGGTATCCGACTCCGCCGCGGAAGGGTTCCTGCGGCGCGTGCTGACCTACTCGACGACGAACCTTGCGGACCGCGAAGCGTTCGCCGTCAACGAGCGCGCGATCAAGGCGGTCGGTCAGCTTTACGCCGGGCGTGGCAAGGGCGCGGAGCTCGCTTCGGCGTCCGGCACTGCGTGGGGTCTGCTCAACGCCGTGACCGAGTACGTGGATCACCATCGCCGCGCGCGCAGCGATGACCATCGGCGCGACGCCGCATGGTTCGGTGCGGGCGCCACGCTCAAACAGAAAGCATGGGATGAAGCGATGAAACTCGTGGCATGAATCTGCATTCATTACGACATACACGCCCGGCAGGATTGCGATCCGCCGGGCGTTGTGCATTCTGGAGGCTCCATGGCTCAACCTGAAACTGCTGGACGCGAACAAAGACGTCCGGCACTGCGGCTCGTCGACACGAAGGATCTGTCGCGCAGCGAATGGCTGGAGGTACGAAAGTCGGGGATCGGCGGATCGGACGCAGCGGCCGCCATCGGTCTGAATCCCTACATGAGTCCCCTGGAACTGTGGCTCATCAAGACCGGTCGCGATACGAACCTGCCCCGGCCTGGCGTGGATGACACAACCGAGCCGGTCTATTGGGGGACGCTCCTTGAACCGATCGTCGCCGCGTCGTACACAAAGCAGACGGGTAATCGGGTACGGCGGGTCAATGCCGTGCTCAGGCACCCGACGATACCGTTCATGCTCGCCAACATCGACCGCGAAGTGGTGGGTTGCCGCGACGTGCAACTGCTGGAATGCAAGACGGCGGGCGAGTTCGGCGCACGGCTCTGGCGCGAGGGTGTGCCGGAATACGTGCAGGTCCAGGTGCAGCACCAGCTGGCCGTCACCGGCAAACAGGCAGCCGATGTCGCCGTGCTGATCTGCGGCCAGAAGCTCGAAGTCCATCGCATTGAACGCGACGACGCGCTGATCGCGCGGCTCATTCCGCTCGAAGCCGCATTCTGGCAGTTCGTGGAATCCGACACGCCGCCGCCTGCGGATGGCTCAGAGTCGGCCGATCGCGCGCTGCGCTGCCTGTATCCGGGCACCGGCGGCACGGTTGACTTCAGCGACGACCGGCGTCTGTCGTCGGTATTCGCCGATCTGGTTGCAGTACGGAGCGAGATCGAGCAGCGCGAGACGCTGGAAGCGCTGCTCAAGCAGACGATCCAGCAGGCCATGGGCGAAGCCGACCGCGCAATCTTCGAGACGGGATCGGTGACGTTCAAACGCAGTCGCGACAGCGCCGGCGTTGACCTCAAGCGGTTGCTCGCCGATCACCCGGAATTCGCGACGCACTACGCACTCACGAAACCCGGCTCGCGCCGCTTTCTCGTGTCGGTCTGAGTCCCTCCGCTATTCCACGCTGTTTTCCATTTCCTTGTCTACAGGAGAACCACCATGCTCAAGGGACTTTCCATCACACCGCCCGTGATCGGGCGAATCTCGATCGGGCGCGTCACTGAAAAGAACGGCAAACGCCTGCCGGAGAAAGACGACCAGTTCACCCTGACGACGCAGGTTCAGCAGCGCGGCGAATGGGTGCTGCATCCGCTCAATGAATCGTTGCGCAAGGCAACTTCCGGGAAGCTGCGCGCAATCCCCGTGCGCTTCCTGTTTAACGATCCCGATCTGAACCTGCGCGCCGAGTATTCCCTGTTCGACCGCGAGTCAGGACGGCCCGTCTGCGTCGGCAATGGCGAGACATGCCGGCGGGCGGGCGATGCAGGCATTGAGGCGCTGCCCTGCCCGTCGCCGGACGGCTGCGCGTTCGGGCAGGCGGGCAACTGCAAGCCATACGGGCGGCTGAATGTCACGATCGGCGACGAGGATGAACTTGGGTCGTTCATCTTTCGCACCACGTCCTTCAATTCCATCCGAACGCTTGCTGCGCGTCTGCACTACTTCAGCGCGGTGTCGGGCAACCTGCTTGCATGTCTTCCGCTGGAACTGAAGCTGCGTGGCAAGTCGACGACGCAAAGCTATCGCTCGGCGATCTATTACGTGGATCTCGGTGTGCGTAGCGGCAACACGCTCGAGCAAGCCATCGTCGAGGCGCGCGAACTCGATGCGCGCAGACGCGCAGCCGGGTTCGATCAGGCCGCGCTCGATGTAGCCGCACGCGCCGGCTTCAGCAACGGCGCATTCGAGGACAGTATCGAGGAAGGTTCCGCCGTCGTTGAGGAGTTCTATCCCGTCGCCGGACGTCCGGATGAGGGAGACAGCGGCAATAGTGATGCGACGCAACCAGTCGGCATAACGGCCGGAACAGATTCGGCCAGCCGTTCAACGCTGCGCGAGAAGCTGGAGCGCAAGGCGGTGCAGCTCGGGGGAAAGGCCGCATGAGCGCCGCGAGCGGTTCTGGAACTACCGCACACACGGGTGTATGCGAACCGTTCGTCCGCCGGGACGGGCGATTGCTTCCCCGCTACAACGACGGCCTGACTATGCTCGCACCCGGTCTGTACCTGGGTCTCTTTCATGGCCGCGACGCGATCGACGAAATCCTGGAAGACTGGGGATTCGACGGACCGGTCATCGGTCCGCTCGAATCCGTTCACACGACGTATGCGGCAGACGTCAAGCTGCGCTTCGCCGATGGCCGGATCGCCGGACGGCACTTCCCGGAGACGGGCTTCGTCACGAACGTTGCAACGGGTGAACGGACACGCTGCGTCGAAGCCTCGCTCAACATCGCGGACGATCTGCTCGTCTTCGACGGCCGCTATTTCGGCGACTGGACGGTCTTTTACGTCGCGCAAAGGTAGCCAGGCATCCTGCAACCCCGGCTCAGTGCGCCGCAATCAAATGGACATTCTGCCTATGGAGAACATCAACAGCAGTGAAGCACGCTTTCGCCAGCTGCGCCCGCCTGGCGGATGCACGGTCTGGCTCGCGACGGCGGCCACAGTTACCGCGCTGGCCCTGTCGATCCTCGCAGGCTGGCAGCGCGGCGGGTCGCTGCCTGAGCGGGGCGTGTGGGTGGCAATCGGCACGGTGCTCGTCACGAGCGCGCATCTGTTGCCTGCGCTACTCAGGCAAACGTCTTTGCTTGTCCGTGGCACAGGTAGCCTGTTATGGGGTGCCTGTCTGGCGTCCGCGTGCTATGGACATGCAGTGTTCTTCGTGACGGCCCAGCAGCATGCCGGGGAACTGCGGGCATCTGCCGTGGCAAGCGTTGAAGTCACAACGTCCGGTCGCAATCTCACGGCCGTCATGGCGGATCGAGCCAACGTGACGCGGCAGCTTGCGTTCGCGCAAACGCAACGTTGTTCGCGTGACTGTCCAGGGCTGGAAGCGCGTCGCACGACGCTCGCCGCGAAACTCGATGCGCTGAATGCCGAAGCAGACGACGTCCGACGCGTCGAAGCCGAACGTGACCGGGTCACGACCCGGCGCGACGCGTTACTCGCCGATCCAGTCACGTCGCGACTCGCAACGTTACTCGGTGTGAGTACGGCGCGCGTCGACCTGCTGTCGGGACTGGCATTCGCGGCTGTGTTGGAGGGCACTGCCTGCCTGCTGTGGACCGTCGCACTCCGGCCAGTGTCGCTACCGTCCCCGGTATCTGCCGTGACTCCGTCGGAAGTCACGCCGCTGGCGGAACCAGTCATGGACGTGACTCGCGTGACCCAACCAGCAGTAACGGCAGTAGCGGTGAGTCAAGCCGATGGAACCGTTCGTAGCGAAGCCGTCACGCAGCGTCACGCCGTTATGACGGACAGTCACGCGCCCCGGGACGATCCCGTCACGCCGTTACCAAAGACCGGATCACGCGATGACGACCTGACCGGACTGGTTCGCGACATCGCGGCCGGTCGCGTACGCCCGACCGTCGCGGACATCCGCAGACATCTCAACTGTTCTCAGGCGAGGGCGACAGCACTGCGCCGCCAGCTCGCCGGACTCGCCCCGACGGCATAAGCCGGGCCTGCGCCCGGCGATCCCGTTTTTCCCTTTGCCCTCACGCGTCACACGTCCGGCCCGTCCGGAGGCCGTCGCACGCCCGTTACCGGAGAACACATCGTGAATGCTTCCCACGTCCACCCGCTGCCTTACCTGCTTGGCGGCTATGCCGGACAGCAGCGGATCGATCCGGCCGTGCATGTCCCGCCCCCCGGGCGGGACTCCGCGCGCTCACCGCGGGCCGCTTCCGGTCCGCTCCCTCAAACCGGGCAGGCCTCGACACGGCTGACGACCGGCTGACCCTCGCGCCTGCTGCGGCGCGCTTCAACCACATCGACTATGGACACCACCGATCTTGTCAAAAGCATTAGCATCGCCAATCTCGCCAACCAGCGCATCGCCGTCGTCGAACGCGTCCGTCGCGCGCTCGATCTGCTCAACGAAGCCGAACAGCTCGCGAAGACGGCGCACCTCGGCTTTCCGCGGCTCGTGCTCGATGACGCCTATGCCTGTCGCGGCAGGCCGACCATCACCGGGGAATATGCGAAACGCGGCGAAGCCGAAGGCGCCATCACGCGCGTGATCGACGTGCGCGGCTGGAGCTACCTGCTGTCGGAGTCGGGCCTGCGCACCTTCATGGACGCCAGCGCCCGTGAACAGTGGGACCGGCAGCTTGCCGACGGCGACGTGCCCGAACTCACCGCCGCCAACATCGAAGCCACGTTCACGCAGCTTTACGGCGCGCGCGGCGACATGTTCGAACGCGGCGTGCTGCAGTGTTTTCGGCGGCTCTCGTGGGATTACAAGTCCAATCAGCCGTTCAAGTTCGGCAAGAAAATCATCGTGAAGTACCTGCTCTCCGGGGGCAGTGCCAATCATCGCGTCACCAACGAACTGGACGACCTCATCCGAGCGTTCTGTGTGCTCGACGGCCAGCCCGAGCCTGATCACCGGCACGGAGCGTATTACCTGATCTCGGATGCGCAGCGAGAGCGGCGCGCCGAAACCGAACACGCGTACTTCCAGCTGCGCTGGTTCAAGAACGGCAACGGACACCTGACCTTCGAGCGGCCCGATCTGGTCGGGAAGATGAACCGCATTCTCGCGAAGCACTACCCGAACGCGCTGGCCTCGGAAGCGCGGTAGTCCCCCTCAGACGCGTCCTGCGTCGCAGCCCTATTTCCCTCGTTCTAGCGACCTTGTATCCGGCTTTGCCGGAGGGTCGTGTGCGCCTGTCTTCCGGAGACCTACACCATGAATCTGCCTTCGACGTACTACGCCGGGCCGCGCTTCAAGCCGGGCCGCATTTACGCCACACCCGCCGCACTGGAAGTCATCGCCGATGCCAACGTTTCGATCATAGACCTGCTGATCCGTCACATCCGCGGCGACTGGGGCGACCTGTCCGAGTCCGACCGACAGCAGAACGAGCTGTCGGTCGACACCGGGCTGCGCCTGCTGTCCAGCTACGTTCTCCCTAACCGGCAAACCGTCTGGGTTATCACCGAATGGGACCGCTCGGCCACAACATTCCTGTTACCGGGCGACTACTGACATGCTGATCCAGAAATTTCATCCAGCGCTTCGATTCGGAAAGCGCCTGACACCTATCAGTTCTGGCAATCCGCTCTTCAGCCGTCAGGGGCACTGGGACGGCGGCAGCACGTTGCACTGCGTGGCCATGGCGCTTGCGCTGCTGGGGAGGATCGGCGATCCCGTGTGTCTGCCGTATCACGGAGACGGCCCCGAGCGCACCGTCTGGGACCACGCGTGGCCGCATTATCTTCACGGGCTAACGCTGTCCGAACTGGCGGGTTTCATCGCGGAACTGAATCTAGGTCTGCGTACCGTTGAGGGAGGCGGGCCGGCATCCCGCCTCGTGCGCTTCTGCGAGAGCGAATTACGGGCAGGCTGGCCCGTCGTCCTCGGCTGGCAGCAGCGGCATCCCGTCCAGGCACATGCGGCGCTCGTTACCGGTATAGAAGGTCATCAGCATGGACGCACCTTCGAACCCCACGCACTGTTGCTGATCGATCCTGCCGGCGACGATCCCGGACTGGCGGGCTTCAACGCGCGTCTCGATTGCCATGCAGATGAAGTGCTCCGCTATCGCTCGGTTACTGCCTCGCGTGCGGTGACACCCGAAGGCGCGCTGTCGATCCGCACTGTCGAGCCACCCCAAACGGGGGCGTAATTAGCGCAGGCGGCTGCGCTTGATTTCCGGTGGCGTCGCCGCGTTCGCGCGACGCTGGCCGGTCGGCTTCAGCGATACCCCGTCCAGCGGTGCGAACAGTTCCGAAAGCGTCACGTTCAGCGAATAGCAGATGTTCGCGAGCGTCTCGACCGATGGGTTCGCAATGCCGCGCTCGATCGCCGAGATGTACGTCCGGTCGACGTGTGCCTCGAAGGCAAGCGTTTCCTGCGATTTCTCGACCGCATGCCGGCATACCTTGATCCGCTTGCCAAGGGCAATCGAGATCGGGGCCGGGCGGGACAACGATGGGGTGGGGCGCCTGGTAGTCATGGCGTGCAGGATGCCCGCCTGTCGACTGATCAACGACGCTGTAAACTCGTCAATTGTAGTCGTATATACTCTACAAACAAATCTGCGCCGATGGCCACTGACATGGATGCTGGACCGTCCATGCCCGATCGAGGCGAGCTTTGTTGCGTCCTTGGTTGTCGAGTAAACGCTACATAACGAACGATGTTCGTCAAAAGGTCCGCCCTGCGATGTTGTGCCTGGTTCTGGCAAGGCACGCTGGCCCTCGGATCGCCAGAACCCTTTCGCCGACCGGTTCGCCGGTCGGCATTTTTTTATCCCGGTTCTCCGGCACACGCCGGACGCCACAAAACGCCCACAACTTCAACACCACTACAACAGGAAAAGAAATCATGAAGAACAGACGCAATACAGGAATCACACGTCTCGTGTTGGGTGTCGCCACGACCGCAATTCTTTCGGCGTGCGGACACAGCGCGCCTTCGGAAGGCGATGCAGAGCAGGCCGTTACGAGCGCGCTCGGGAACTGCAAGTACTTCGAGCTCAGGGACTTCCAGAAGGTAAACGGCATTCCCGGCGACACCAGCAACGACTATCGGGTCGACGTGAAGTACACGGTTCGCATGTCGCCCGACAGCGAAGTCAAGGACCGGGTGAAGCAATGGAGCGCGCTTTACGACCGGTATCAATCCATGAAAGCCGACGCCGAACGGAAGTCGACAGATTTCTACAACCGGAAGCAGGCGTATGTGGACGCCAACTCCAACGATCTCGATGCCGGACGTGCATTCGAGCAGCAGCATCAGGACGAATACAAGCCGATGCTTGACGAAGGGATCGAGGTTGGCAATCTGGCAAGCCAGGTGAATCAGATCAACCCCGCCAGCTTCTTCCAGGGCCGTATCCGACAGGCGTGTCCCAACGTGAGCTATCCGTTTCTCGGCAACTTTTTCAAGGGAAAGTGGGTGGATCTGGCCGACGACGTCGACGTGGAATTCACGCAGACGCTGGACATGATCAAGACGGACAACGGATGGCAGGCGGCGCGGTGACCTGTCGGCGGCTGACCAGGTCGCCTGCTGCCTGCCCTGCGGCGGCGGGCGTTCGCTGCCGATAACCAGGCACGACGATTACGGACACGCCTGAAGCGATGGATGCAAAACGAAGCGACCTGCCTCCCGATGAACCTCTCCACGTCGCCGCGGCCACGTTGTTCCTGCTGGCCGGCAAAACGGCCTGCGCGAGCGAGACGCCGCCCTGGGGACGAGAACGCGCGCTTGAGCTGATCGATACACTGCTTGCGTTTGTCACGCAGCATGGCTTCGCGCAGGCAGACGCACTACGCGCGAAGCTGACTACCGGCATCCGTACCGAGCGCACCCGGCTGCTCGCGGAGGTCGCGTTCAGTGCGGCACCCGCATCAGATCTGCTCGACGTCATCCGGCGCACGGGCTTTCATGCCAACCTGCACAAACCTGAAGAGAAGCCGAATGCGGGAGGTGAACGCCAAAACTGAGGCTCGTTCCGGAGATGCTGCCAGCAGGTGCGCTCTGTCGCACCTGCCATCGCTCCTTGCCATTTTTTTTGTTCTTCGGAGATTTCCGGGATGTCGCTTGCCGAGCTAACACGGATCGTCAACGAACGAAAATTGGTTTCCGAAGGCGGTCGATCAGATTCATACTTACGCCACTGCCGCTTACGGGCAACGAAGAAAAGCGCTTATCAAATATCACATACCTAAATTAGAGGTTATAGGTGGCAACATTCAAGACCACGCTTCAGGACGGAACGCAGATTGAAGTCAAGCACGAAGACGTAGCGAAATATGCCGAGGCCAGGGGGCTTGACGAAATTGCAGCCGGTAGGTATTCGAAGCTGTTCGCATTCAAACTGTTTCTGCACGAAACCTTCGATAGCCTTGATCCTCGTTTCGTCCTCGAGGAACTCAAGTCGTTAGAAGGGCAGCCTAACGGGGCACTCAACACCAAGCCTCCCAGCGAATTCAGTCAAGCGCCGCTGAAGGGGCTTTGGCATAAGCATTTCTTTTCCGATCTGTTCGTGGAACAGAATATCGCAACTCAAATGACCCCAAAGAAGCTCACCGAGGTAGTCAACCGTGTGGCCGATCCTGCCAGGTCATCCGTAATCACGAAAGACATGATCCGCGAGCTTGTGCATGAGGTGACCGAGGGAGCCCTCCTGGAACGGGAAAGCCAGAACAAGCTGACCGGCGAGTGGATCGTATTTGCCAAACACAGCGGCCAGAACTACTACCTGACGATTGCCAAGCACCCTGCGGGGCGTGCCGCAGGCGATCAAGCAATATTTAACGAAATCGAGTCTATCGCATACGAACAGTTTCCCTTCTTGAACACCCCTTGATTGATCGCAGGATGAGCGCGGGCAGGTCAAATACCGGTCGTCTCGCAATGACCGATTCTGGCCGCACCCGCTCCTAGGATAGCCGAAGCCACTCGACCAAATCGTGGCCGGCGAGTTTACACAGGGTGTTCGCTGAAGGCCCGCATGCAAACCCTCGGACTGGGCGCAGTCAAAATGCAACGACCGCACACTTTAGCGTGCAGCCCGTCGCAGCGCTCATGCAGCAACCGACACGCGCGGCAACTGCGCCACCCACGGCACACTACTCAACCAGTCGCGGCGAGGGGGCACCGCGCTGCCCGCACAAAACGAACATGCCCTGGTAACGCTTATTCCATCGGCTCACCCAGCCACGGCAGCGGCTGCGGCGACACCACGAAGGTGGTCAGCTCGTTGTCGGGCTGCGTCCAGATCAAGCCAAACCGCATGGTGTCTGCACTCGGCAAGATAAATGCGTGCGGCTCGTCATGAAAATCGCCCGACCATCCCGACGCCGTGGCCGCCTCCATCGCAGCTTCGTATTCGATGTCCAGAACACCACCGATGAACTCGTCTGCGCCGTCTTCGGCCAGTTCCCTGCGCAATTCGGCGAAGGTTCGCATCCAGTGGAATCGACCATCGGGTTTCGACATTGAATAAACATGCCACGTCATTTTTATTTCCTCGTTCGGCAAATGGTTGTCGCTTGATACATCGCATCGGCAAATCCGACGCGCTTTCATAGTTATCGGCAGGAGGTGCAGTCCCTTTACTTCTGTCGTGCGGCTCGACGAGTGGCGGTCGTGGTGCGCAGCTGAAAAGCGTCCTGGCTAAAGCGGGTTCGCGGTGAGGCATAAGCAGGTGCGCCCAGGCGCACCTGCGGTCCTGATCAGTCGTTTTCTTTTGTTCATCGACGATCATGGTGCCCGTCAACCTCCAGTTTCGCGGGCTGATAGAATTCAGCACCAAACTTGCAGCACTACGGGGTCAGCAGAGCATGGATTACCGCGTCAGCTACGAACACAGTCTGAAGGACAGACCGGATGACTTCATTACCCATGTTCCGTCGCAGTTCGTGGAAAACGTACCGGCCAACGTGCCTCGCGCGCTGCTGCCCGAATACATCACCGAACTGATCCTGAAGCGCTCGCCGCAGATCGGGAAAATCCGAAATCTTCGGATTCTCTGACGATCGAGATCCGGTCGGCCCCAAATCCGCTCATCGATCACCCGATCTTGACGATCGACATGTAACCCTGCAACGCGAGCGGCGTCTGATTCTGCGAGCCGAGCACTTTCGCAAAGCCCATCCACAGCGGGTTACTGCTTCCCCAGTTCGCCTGCACGCCGCTCATGTGCAGGGAGCCGAGCACGCCGGAGACCGAAGCGCTACCTACCGGTACATCCGGATATTGCTGGACGGCGTCCTGGTACACGCCCGGATACGCGTAGCCTTGACCAACCGCGAAATACATCTGCGCTGGCAACTGGTATGTATCGGTCGACGTTGCAAGAATCTTTGCACTACCCGACACCAGATAGACGCCGGAGAGAATGGAAATCGTGCCATCGGCATTCGCGGTGTACTCGAAGCCATTGGCCGCCGAGACGCCGACGCGGAAATCGAGCTGGTACCAATTGCCCATGTCGATACCGCGACCACCATTGGCTTGCGCGCCGTGACCGAGTTCGATCGTCAGCACGGGCAGGATGCCATGCGGCAACAGGAGGTCGATGAGCTGGCTTCCATCGACTGCCGGCAATCTGCCGCTGGCGTCGAGCACAACAACATCGCCGGGCGCGGTGCCCGCCTGCGACTTGGGGATCGCGGCGTCTGCCGTCGTCTCCGCGCTGGTGGCTTTTGCGGCTATAGCTTGAAGCCCAGGGCCGAGATCAGTGATTGCATTCCCCAGCGCGGTGAGCGCCGAGGAAAGGGATTGTTGTGAGCATGTCACGATGTACTCCTTGAAAGGAACGATGAACCATAGGATTCTTCTTCGCCCCTTGCCCTCATGTCACTGCTGTCGTATCGCCGTTGCCTACCGGATTGCCGAAGCGAATTGCGCTCCGGTATTGCGGTCAGTGGTGGGGTTCCGCCGTATACTTCGCGGCTCCTCACTCAATGCAGTTTCTATGCGGAAAATTTTCGCCTGCGTGCTGATGGTGCTCGCCACGCACACCTTCGCTTCCAACTCCTGCACGCAGTTCAGTCCAAAAGGCAAATCCCCGGTCGTCGTCAATCCGCGGATAGCGGCGAAGACGCGCCTCCTGTGCTATTCAGATTTTGAGGTGTTGCACGCGAGCATCACGCACGGACCGCTCTGGTCGGCGGAACACCTGACCCGTACTCATCTGGCGGCGGCGAAGAACGAGATTCGCACGAACCGATTCTTCGAAGAGTCGCGGTTACCCAACGGAGAAGGCGCGCGGCTCACGGACTACCGCAAAAGTGGCTACGATCGCGGGCACATGAGTCCAGCTGGAGATCGTTGGAATGATCGGGCAATGGCCGAATCGTTTACGCTTGCAAACATGGTGCCGCAGAATCCGACGAACAATCGTCACCTGTGGGCACACATTGAGGAAGCGGTTCGCCGGATCGCGCTGCGCGCGACGGACACATACGTTGTCACGGGGCCGCTGTTCAAGGGGGCAGAATTGACGACGATCGGCAAATCTGGCGTCATCGTTCCAACCCAGATTTTCAAGGTAGTCTATGTACCTCAGAAGCGGCTCGCGTTCGCAGTCGTCGCTAATAACACCGCAACCAAGCGCTACACGATCGCGACGGTACATGAGCTTGAGGCACAAAGCGGCTTGCGATTCCCCGGCATTCCTGAGTCGCTGAAGGACACACGCATCGGAGGTCTGAATGGAGTTTAAGGCGTTTGCAGATGACGCGACCGTCGTGAACATTCACGGCGACGCGCTCACCGTGACCAACGATCCTGAGCGCATCGTATTGTCGGGCACGTTGGAGCTGACGCGCGACAAGGCCGGGCTCGCCGCCGCGCTTGCGCTGCAACAGGCGATCGCGAGCATCCTCGACGTGCTTCAGCACGATGCCGCGTTGCCCGAACGCGTCCGCGAGGAGCCTGCTGCACGAAGGGGCAAGATCAAAAATCCGTTCGAAGAGTGAATAGCGGTGTAATAGATCTCGAAGGGGAATCGTCCGGATGCGCGTCCCACGCCGCGGACGCATTTCGAGAACCATCACGCGGCTATCGACGTGCTCCCGTTGGTTGGACGGACCGCAGGCTATCAGCGTGTCCAGCGTAGCTCTCTGTAGATCATACCGAGCAATGCAATGGAGGTTTCCGCATCGGCTTCGCTGGGCGGCATGGTATCCCTCTTGATCTGCTCGGCCGACTTCCCGCGCGAGTGCATCCTGGCGAGAATCTTGGCCGTATTGCCGAGGATGTCCCTCGTTTGCGACGAGAAGAAATCGCCCAGTTTTGCCAGATCCTGCACCTTCGCAACTTTCCCTTCTTCAACAGTATCACGCTCCGCGTGCAGTGCTGCGGTGGCAGCTTCACGGCATCGATCGATGACGCTTTCCGCATCGTCGCGGAAAGCGGAGCTGGCAGCCTTCTCGTACTGCTCCAGGACGAGTTTCCTATATGCCTCGGGAATCAGTTCAACGATTAATTCCGGTAATCCGCTCAAGCTGGGACGCGTTCGAACGGTGATCAATTCCTCACCCGTCGCCAACCGCTCGACATCAAGGACTGAATGCACCATCGCGCGATCGCCGGAACCCATGACCAACACAGCATTGCGGCGCTTCTTGAGAAACTCTTCCGATACACGCCATGATTCGAAGGTCGTAAGCTCCATCGAAAAAAATCCGCGCTCGTCTGGAACGCCGTAACCATCTCCGTTCGTTGAGATGCTCAAGCCGGAGGTGGCATACGCAGGGTGTCTCTGGACGCGCCAATTCGCGGGGTTTACCTGCTGACGACGGATATACAGCCGACCGCGCCTCACGCGTGCAACTGGGTCGAACGAATCTTCGCGAAACAGCATCGGTGCGTCTGTCAGGCGCACGACTGTTCGATCGCGCCTCCAGGCCGCCAGTTCTCCGATATGGGATACCAGCGACATGAACGGCGACGGCCAGATCGCATGCCCATACAGGCTCAGCGAGCCTTCGTAGAAGAGGGATGTGTTGTCGTCGATCCCGATATTTAATCCGTTCATAGCGCCCCCCGGTGCACCTTGGGACTCAAGCCCATGGTGAAGCTACTGGTGTTGTCTCAACGCCTATCAATTCGTTCCCCGCCCTCGTTGTAATTTAACGAACGCTCCATTCCTGCCGACTGCCACACGAGGTCGAAGACGGGCCTTAATGCTCGTTCAGCCGCTAGTTCCGACGGCAACAGTACATCAGGCAACACAAGATTTTTTCGATCAAAGTAGCCCTGGTGGTCGTCAAGCACGTAGCGCACGCGCTCCAGTCCGAGTTCGGCGCGATCGGCGTTCAAGATGGAAATCATGCAGGTCATTTCGATACCGATGTTGAGATGCGCGTACTCGTTCCTAATACGTCGCAATAGCTCAATGAAGTGATCTTCGTAAGCAATGCTGCCCAATCCGGTTCGCCCCCGATCAACGAACTGGAGAACCTTGACCGTCTCGAAAAAACCGTTGCGAAAGAGCTGTGAGTATCCGTGTGTACCTTCAGGCCCTGGGTTGCGCACGACGAGGGCGCCGTCCGCATTCACGCGTGCGATCGGCATCGTCGCGCCCAATACAGGAAGCGTGCGATCACGCAAGTATGGAATAGGATCAATTTGTACTGCTCCGAGCGCTGCCTGAGTGGGGACGAAGTGACCGACCAGGATGACGCCAGGCACAAGCCGATGGGCAGCTTCTCCCGCAAGTAGTTTCCCCAGCCGCTCAGTGCGGAAGTTCCGGACGCGTTCTGCCTGCTGGACGGAGTGCACAAACAGGCCGCGAATTTCCGGGATGTCCAGTTGCCGCTTACGGCCGTTCTCGCGAATAAAGAAATGTTGATTCGACTTCACGCGATGAGGGCCCGCCCAGCTTTGAGGCACACGGATCACCACGACAAATCCCCCATCGACAGGGACAGGCTGGACCTGAAGGCCTGGTATCCGCGGCTCGATGCCGTTCATCAAGACATCTTGCAGGCGGCGAGCCTCTTCATCCGAATTACCGGGCTGGGGAACGACAGCCGCCGCACGCCCTTGCCCGTCTTCATCCATGCCGTAGATGAGATCGCCGCCGGAGCTATTTGCGAATGCAGAAACGTCCGCCAGGAATTCGTGACGCCCGCCGCCGTCCGGCCGTGGAAGCTCGCGTTTGATGTCCAGATAAGTGCCTTCACTCACCTGATCGGCAACTAACGCATTTAGATCGGCTTCGTTGGTAGCCGCGAGATCGCGAGGCAATGCCATATTTGCTCCCCCTCTCAAGAGTAACGCGGCTCGATCAGTGAAGCTGTGCCGTCCAATCGCGCGTCGTACGTCAGTATGCCCACAGGCGGCAGGCTCATCAAATGCCGGTTGCATTGACATTGATAACCACTCGCACGCTCACGGAGCGCGACGCGCATATGCGAATGTCGAACATAGCCGGCTCACGGAATGTTCTTCCGGCTTCCCTGACCACCAGTCATTATCGACTGTCCGCCCGTCACCGACGGCGATACCGACGTGCCAATGAGTATTTGGACATCGCACTATGCCAGTGTGCCTTGGTCGCCAGAACACAACGTCACCGGGCTTAAGGTCTTCGATTTTCACGATCTTCGGCCAGCGCGACAAGGCAGAGTCGATAGCCGAAACCGAAGCAAGAGTGCCGATTGGATGACACGCTGCCCGGAAGATCGCGCTCACCGTGTACGCGCACGAGAGCAGCCCTGGAAATTGCAGACCGACATAGCTCGCTCGCGTGGCCACGGTCCAACGCTGCATGCCGTAAAGAGAACCGTCCTGCTGCACGGCGCCAGGTGAGGCAATCGCAGCCTGCGTCAAGCGCTGTGCAAGCGGCTGTCCGCATTGCATCGGCGACATCTCACTGCTCGTCGCGTATGTGCTGCCGCCTGCCAAGACCTGCGCCGCCAAGGCTGCCAGACAGAGGCGCTTTACCACTGTCGATCGATTGCCTGGCATCACCATCATTTCAAAAGTGTTTTTCGTTGTGCAGACATTGCGATATTTCGAGTTCATGTGTCTGGATATTTTTCCGTAATGACTCGACCTGCTACGACATTCGTCCACCGATTGTCGTCGGTGCGTCAGGGCCTTTCTGGTCTGAGCGCGCCACGTAGTTGCACATATGACCGTGCTTCAGCTTGTAACGCATCGTACGGTTTTGACATTTCAGCGAGAATTTCGGCTTGCGCGTCCTTACAGCCCTGCTCGTCACAATGTGTCGGCTCCATCTTCGTCCAGACAGATTTGCCGTCGTGAAAGTACTGATCCCAGTGAATGGTGTTCATGTCTTCCACCGTGGCTGCCTGCGTGTCGTAGTAAATGTCGCCGGAATAGCCGACGAGTTCATCGTTGAAAAAAGTCCATCTCTCAGTCCGGATTGGCAGCACGTTGTACGCCGGGTGTGCGTTATCGCCGCGCACGCGCATCGACAGTTGCAGGAGCGGACCGAATTCAGTCAAGTCCGCATACGCGCCCTCGCTACTGCGACGGAACCAGCGCGTCATGCCTTCGGAGACAGGAAGAGGGCCACCGAGTCGGGCCGCATCATGAACGCCTTCGAGATCGATCTTGACCTGTGCGGCGGCGATTCTGCTTGGTGGCAGATGGCCGTGTGCAGCGCCGGCTTGACTGCCAAAGTCTTCGCCCACTAGCGGGCAAGTGTCGTGCATCAGACGCTCCAATGACATCCGTTTCGAATCGGTACTGAGTTGAACCACAACCGGGATTCGGATCTCCGGAAAACCCGATGGTGTTGAGAGGAACAGGCAGTCCTGATCGTCGCCTCGCGTCTGCGACGGGTCGTAATCCTCAAAATGGACCAGGTATTCGAACGCCGGGTCGGGCGGATCGCGATCAAGAGCGGAGGGCGTCGCCGTAATCTTCTTGACGAGCGAGCGATAGCTTGGCTGTTGGTAGAGCGTATTGGCAGGCACTTCCAAATAGAGACCCGAGAGCACATATCCGCCCTCAAGAGCCGCAGGCATTTCGACGCTAAAGGCGCGTGGTGCGCCGGGATTTGCGTCTGCCGCGATCGTGGTCGGTAATGCCCGGTTCTGTTCCGTTGAATCTTCGCTCCAGTGCGGTGCGGGCCAGCAGCCAACGCCGACTTCGCAGCCGAGCAGATGAAACGAATGGGTTGTGTGGGTATAAGTTGCAATAACCTTGGTACGTGTCGACAGACTGCTCAGTACTTCGGCATTCTCCTTGGTTGTGAGAAACGGCGCATAGAGGTCGCGAATGCCGAACGTGATGCGAACATTTTTGGACGGGGGGGTGACCTGATGGGGTTTTGTCAGGAACATCAGGCCCGCCAACATGGCAGCGATCGCGAGCACCGCGACGTGGCCACCCATGATTCGTTGACGGAGGGTATGGATGAGTGACATATAAGTGATTTTATTGTCGGAACAGGCCGGGCTCCGGCTGGTCCATTTCCTGGGGGGCACGTCACGCGTTCCTGCAATCGCACGATGAACCACCGCGACAAATAAAAGTGCCGATTGATCCGTCAGGACGTGCCGGCTCCGACTTGCACAGTTATCTAACTACTCAGAGCCGAGCCTGACGTCGCCGCGTCATTGAACGAGATTGGCCAATGCACGCGTTATGTGATTGCGGCGACAGCAATCACGATTGCGCCACATCTGTCCTTGTGTTGTCGCGACGAAACGGAAAGCGCTGCTGCTTGATGAAGCCGTCAGGTACGTAGTCACCCACCACGCCATACTTTTCTGGAAACGCGCGCTTCGATTTCACGGAAGTGCCGAATATGTAATCGATGAACGAGAAGTGGGCAGCGTAGTTCTTGTCAATCGCCTCGTCTTCCGAAGAGTGATGCCAGTGATGGAAGTCCGGTGTCACGAAGATGTATCGGAGCGGTCCCCACGGCAGATGTACATTGGCATGATTGAACACGGCCTGGAAGCCGACGATGATGATGTAGATGTCGACCACCGTCTTGTCGAATCCAAGCACGAACAACGGACCCAGCACGGCCACGCGTGTGACGACCAACTCAAGAATGTGCTGACGGGACCCGGCCAGCCAGTCCATCGTCTTGACGCTGTGGTGCACGGCATGAAAGCGCCACAGGAATGGCACCTCGTGATATGCGCGGTGCGTGACGTACTCCATCAGGTCTGCCACCAGCATGCAGAGCAGCAACTGCGGGAGGAACCAGATGTGCTGCACCATCTGCTGGAATTCGGCATTGACCATCCAGCCGAACACGTGATGAATCAAAAAATTTACCACTAGCAGTACCAGGCCGACGATGAAGTGGTTGACGGCAAAATGAGCCATATCGGTTTGCCATTCGGCGCGGAAGACCGGTTGATTGCGATAGAGCGGGAATGCCTTCTCGAGCAGGATGAAGATCGTGGTCGAACCCAGCAGATCGAGAATGAACCAGTCGAGTCCGATGTACGGCGTGTGGTCGGGGAAATCACCCACCGACACACGCGAGCCGCCCAGCGTCACCGCAGCCAGTACCAGGACAAAGGCAAGTCCATTAAGCCGCCGCCGGTTACCCAGCACGATACTGGCGAGCGCCAGGCCGCCCGAGACGATCAATGCCGCGAAGAGAAGGGTTCGCATCGTGTCGACGGAATAAACGTGGCGCAGTTCCGGCGTCGTGAGGTATTGAGGAAAATGAAATGCCAGTACGCCCAGCAGGCAAAGGAAGGCCAACACCAATGCAAGAATGGTCGCGATCAGCCCCTGGCCCCATCTCAGTGCGCCGCTGGTGCGAGCGAGCTTGGAGGCGTCATGTACGGTTTGGGCCGCAATGTGCTGTGATGTTGTCCCTTTTCTACGACTCTCGCCGTCTGGCGGCGTATGGCTGGAATTCATGTTCGTAATCGGAGTAGTTCAAGGTTGAAGGGTGAATAGGCTTGGTTTGCTGAGCGACATTAGCGCTCAGCCACCGTGTCAGGAGCTTAGTCGGGACCGCTTGGATGAGCTTGACGATCTGCCTGCCGCCGAATTGTTCGGCGCACCTCGTGCTAGTTTCGAAGTGCTGGTTGTCACGGAGCGTCGGTCAAGTCCGGGTGCGTCCGGGGTTCGAGCTGTGTGTGAATTCACAGTGAGTGGTTTCATGGCGGCCGACGCAAATGCGGCGATCGGGTCGCTGTCCGTCGGACCGACGCGACGGCGGGCATGGCTCCCGCCTTCGGTCGCCGCGCCGGTTTTACGGCCCGACCCATGGGCGGTGTTGCTCGTTCGGGTTGTGGCTGACGCATGCTGTTGCGCCTCGTGCTGCAGCGCCGTCTCGCTCATCCATTGTTCGCGATACTCTGCGCACGCGGCGCCGTCGCACAGGAGGAGCATCGAGGTCGCGACGATTAGCACAGCCGCGGTCGTGAAGGTTCGCTGTGTCATCGTTACGTTCAGTGGCGGACCGGAACAGCAGTGGCTGTGTGAACCAATATCGCATCGAGACACGCCCAGGTGGCGAACACCGACACGAGGATCGCTGCGATCGATGCGCGCAGCAGCCAGCGCGGCGCTGTCCGGCGTGTTTCTTTCTCAACCGGCTCGCGCGTGCGTTGCCAGACGACTCGCTTTAGCTCGCCAATGCCTGCCGAATAGTGCTGGTCGCTCATGTTTCTGTCTTCCGTCTCGTCGTATACGTTTGTCGTGCAGCGTTTTCAAGACGCATCGGCATCTTCCCACTGTGCAAGAAGATCCGCGGGAATCGCCTTGACGATGTCGGCATAGCGTTTGCCGACGAACTGTTCGGCGCGCCTGAGCAACACCGGAATCGGACTGCTCGGTTCGTGGGCTTCGAACCACGCGCGGGCCGTGCGGATCAACGCAAGCGCCGCCTGGCGGTCAGCCGGCGCAGAGCCGGATTGCATCGTCGTGGTGTCGGGAACGCCAACAGGTGCGGTATTCGCCGGTTTGGGCGTGGCTATCGCTTCGTGTTCGCCGACCTCGTCCGTGACGGGAGCCGCTTCGGTGGATTGCACATCGGGTTCGGCTGCAGCCAGCGACGCAGGCGCGCCTAACCTGCTGAGTAGCCGTGTCACCGGCGACAGGTCTGGCTGGTACGCTTCAAGATGACGGGTGCACCAGTCATCGATCGCGGCAAGATTCGCGATTGCCTCGTCGAAGCCCGCCATGACGGTAGGTTGGTGCGTGCGAAGGTCGTGAAGCTGCTGCGCGACAGAATCCGGCGCGAGCGCATCGGCCGGTCTCGGATGTGCAAACGCTCGCTCGACGTCGCGGACCTGCAGGCGCGTCACGGTCGATTTCGTGAGCACCATTTCGCGCACGTCGGCGAGCAGTCCCTCGGGGTCGGCGAGCGCCTGCAGTGCATTCATCCGCATTTCGAGTGCAGCGCTGCGTTCTCCGTCGACGTCGGGCTGTGGATGAACGCTGTCTGTAAACGTGTCCAGCCAGGCGGTGAGGAGCCCCGTGCCTTCCGCGAGACCTGACGCGCCAGCCAGTCGAGTGCGGCAACGGGTATAAAGCACGGCGACACGGACGTCCTTGGTGCGCATCATCAGTCGCCGGCAATCGCGCTCGACTTCACTCCAGCTGACGGGATCGGGTGTGCCGACGAATGCGCCGTACTGCGCGTCCTGTCTGGGCGCCGCGTTCGCGAAGAGTACGACGAAATCGTGGTCGTATTCGAGGTCCGGGCCGCACGGTGCGACGTCGCTCACAGGCGCAAGCCAGTCATGATGGGGCGCGCGCCCGGCAGGGGCTTTGCCGGAGTCTGCCCGCTGAACGGATGGTTTCTTGCTCATGGTCGATTTTCAGATTCGGTGGCGCGGCGATTGAAGTACCGAACGTAGCGCTCAGGCTCGAAGCGCATGCCGGTAATCGGTTTGTGGGGGCTCGGGCGGCCCAGCCACCCAGACCAGCCCATGCGCTGCTCGCCGCCCATCACGGCCGGCGGCGCGCTCTCGGGCCGGATGCGCAGCTCGAGTTCCCATTCCAGTTCATGGCCGACGAACGCCCGCACCCATTCAACGAGCCTCGGCAGATCCTCGCCCTGGGGCGTGAAACGCAGATACGCGTCGAGATCGACCGGGCCGATGACGATACGGAACCGGTGCTGGCGATCTGGCGCGACGCGGCCGAGCATGGCGCCGTGTCCCATCGTCGCGGCCGGCCCCGGTCGGCCCATGCGTCCCTGATCAGCGGGATCGATCGCGATCCAGTGAAACACGTTCTCCTCGATCACAACTGGGACGCCGAAGTAGTGTTCGAGCGTCGCGCGCAGTCCGTCCGGATTGCGCGACTCGCGCACGAGGTGCGCCGAGGCTGCGAGTCGCGCATGCGAGGGCAGGGGACGCTGCTGGATTTCGTTGACGTCCT
>NZ_QMFZ01000026.1:0-136720 GCF_003294055.1 Burkholderia reimsis | reverse complement strand
GCGCTACGCGCTCGCCGCCCGCGGGCCACCCTCCGCCCGCGCCTGACGCACCTCGCGACCGCATCGCCGCACATCGCGCGGCGCCGTCCGCTTCGCCTGCCCGCCTTGCCGCTGCCCGATGCCGAGCCCGCGCGCGTGACCACGCGCGGCGGCCGGTGCCGCGCATGGTGCGCATGCGTGTCCGTTTCATCATCGTCATTCCAACCCTACGTACAACGACATGTTTCCCTCGACCCGTATTGCCGTCGCGCTGTCCGGCGCGATCTCCGTGCTCTCCGCGTCAGCCGCATGCGCACAAGGCGCCGCGCCGACCGACGCGCCGACCGCATCGACGCTGCCCGCGATCAACGTCAACGCGACTCGCGCGGCGGACTCGCTGACGTCGAAATCGACCGTCGACCTGAAGCGCACGCTCGACCAGACGGTCGGCTCGGTGGGCTTCGTCGATGCCGACAGCTACCAGAACACCTACGCCTTCACGCTGCGCGACGTGCTGAAGGACGTGCCCGGCGTGTTCGTCGAGAACCGCTACGGCCAGGAGTTGCGCCTGTCGATCCGCGGCTCGGGGATTGCTCGCTCGTATCACACGCGCGGCCTCGAGATCCTGCAGGACGGCATCCCGACCAACCTCGCGGACGGCAGCGGCGATTACTACCAGATCGATCCGCTCGCGCTGCAGGCGGTGCAGGTCTACAAGGGCGGCAACGGCCTCGCGTACGGCGCATCGACCCTCGGCGGCGCGATCGACTTCGTCACGCCGACCGCCCACACCGCCGACGCGCCGAACATCGTGCGCGTGGAAGGCGGCAGCTACGGCACGGTGCGCACGAGCGCGCAGATCTCGCGCGTGATCGGCCCGTTCGACTTCCTCGCGAACTTCAGCGTCAATCATTCGGACGGTTATCGCGATCATTCGAAAGGGCAATACGAGCAGTTCAACGCGAACGTCGGCTACCGGTTCAGCCCGGCCGTCGAGACGCGCTTCTACGTCGGCGTGTACGTCGTCGACCAGCTGCTGCCGGGCACGCTGTCGCTGTCCGACGCGCTGAACAATCCGACCAGGGCAGCGCCGAACGCGATATCGGGCGATCAGGCGCGCAACACGCGCACCGAGCGGATCGCCAACCGCACGACGGTGAAGCTCGATTCGGGCGAACTGCAATTCGACACGTGGGCGATTCACAAGAGCCTCTATCACCCGATCTTCCAGGCGCTCGACCAGGACGGCTGGACCTACGGTTTCGCGCCGCGCTACACCGGCCGCCTGACGCTCGGCGGGATGCGCAACGACCTGATCGTCGGCGCGCGCTTCTTCGGCGGCCGCACGCAGGCGAACCAGTACGTGAACGTCAACGGCAACAAGGGCGCGCAGACGCTCGACTCGACGCAGACGGCGTTCAACTACGAAGCGTACGTCGAGAACCGGCTGTTCTTCATGCCGACCGTCGCGCTGATGACCGGCGTGAAGGCGCTGCACTCGGTGCGCGAGTACATCGACAACGGCGGGCTGCCGCGCGACCCGAACTACCGGTCGACGAACGCGAGCTACAGCGGCGTCAATCCGAAGCTCGGGCTGCTGTGGCTGCCGGACGCGAACACCCAGGCCTACGTCGACATCACGCGCAGCCAGGACGTGCCCGACTTCACCGACCTCACGCAGACCTTCTCGAACACGACGCGCTTCACGCCGCTCGCGGCGCAGCACGCATGGACGATCGAGTTCGGCACGCGCGGCTCGCGCGAGCGCGTGAGCTGGGACGTGACCGCCTATCGCTCGCTCGTGCGCGACCAGTTGCTGCAGTACACGACGAACCCGGACGTGCCGGCGGCGACGTTCAATGCGAACAGGACGGTGTTGCAGGGGATCGAGGCCGGTGCGTCGGTCGAGCTGTTGCGCAACGTCACCGGCCGTGGCGTGGGCGACAAGATCACGCTGTCCGGCATCTGGAACCTGAACGACTTCCGCTTCAAGAACGACCCTCAGTACGGCAACAACCGGATCGCGGGCGTGCCGCTGAACGTGCTGCGCGCGACGCTGGGTTACGCGCGCCCGAGCGGCTTCCACATCGCGGCCACGCTCGACTGGGTGCCGTCGGGCGCGTGGGCCGACGATGCGAACACGTTGCGCGTGCCGAGCTACGCGCTGCTCGGGCTGCAGGCCGGCTACGACTTCCGCAACGGTCTGTCGCTGTTCTTCGACGCGCGCAACCTGACCAACAAGCGCTACGTCAGCGACATCAGCACCGTCGCGAATGCGCGCACCGCGAACACCGCGATCTTCTATCCGGGCGAAGGACGCAGCGTGTTCGCCGGCATGCGGTACGCGTTCTGATGCGCCGCCTGCGGCATCGCACGTTACACAGATTCAAAGGAAACCGAAACATGAAGTTCAGTTCGATGCTGCCCGCCGCCTTGCTCGCGGCCTTCGCGCCGGCCGGGCAGGCCCAGGAAAGCGACGCCGCGAACACCAGCGCCACGCTTGCGCCGATTCGCGTCAACGCGCAGAAGGCAACGCCGCTCACGCAACCGCTCGACACCGGCAGCCGTCTCGGCCTGTCGTCGCTCGAAACGCCCGCGAGCGTCGAACAGATCGATCGCAAGACGCTCGACACGCGCGGCGACAGTTCGATCGTCGACGCCGTGAGCCGCGCCGCCGGCATCAGCGCATCGCCGCATCCCGGCAACGGCGGCTCGGAGCTCGGCGCGCGCGGCTTCGTCGGCGCGTCGTCGGTCACGCAGCTCTATGACGGGGTGCGCCCGTACGGCGCGATCGGCATCACCTTTCCGTTCGATACGTGGTCGGTCGACCATATCGACGTGCTGCGCGGCCCCGCTTCGGTGATCTACGGCGAAGGGGCGATCGGCGGTGTCGTCAACATCGTCCCGAAGAAGCCGACGCGCGGCCCGATCCGTAACGAGCTGCAGGCGGGCGGCGGCACCGAGGGCACCGCGCGGGTCGCGTTCGGCAGCGGCGGTGCGATCAACGACAAGCTGTCGTACCGCTTCGACATCAGCGGCAACCGTTCGTCGAACTGGGTGGACCGCGGCAACTCCCGCAACCTGTCGATCTCCGGTGCGCTGCGCTACGACGTGACGTCCGACCTGTACGTGACGGCGTCGTATGCGCAGGGCTTCCAGCATCCGATGCAGTATTTCGGCGTGCCGCTCGTCAACGGCGCGCGCGATCGTGCGCTCGACAAGAAAAACTACAACGTCGGCGACAGCGACATCGCGTTCCGCGACAGCTGGGCGACGGTATCGGCGAACTGGCAGCCGAGCGACAGCCTGAACGTGACGAGCACGCTGTACCGGATGAAAAGCAACCGTCACTGGAAGGATGCGGAGTACTACACGTATCTGCCGTCGACCACGCAGGTCCGGCGCAGCAGCTATACGGAAATCTTCCACGACCAGGAGCAGTACGGGAACGTGACGGCGGCGACCGTGACCACCGCGCTGCTCGGCATGCGCAACACGTTCTCGACGGGTGTCGAGTTCAATCACACGACGTTCCAGCACGACAACAACTCGCCCTATTCGGGCACGTCGACGGTCGATCCGTTCAGCTTCGATCCGGGCAGCTTCATCAACACGGCCGGCACCTATCCGAAGTACCGCAGCCAGGCGAACCAGTACGCACTGTTCGCCGAGAACCGGCTGGCCATCACGCCGCGCTGGTCGGTGATCGGCGGGCTGCGCTACGACCACGCGAGCGTAAATCGCGACGATCTCGTGAACGGCGGCGCGTTCACGAAGGTGTTCGCGAACACGGGCTGGCGCATCGGCACCGTGTACGACGTGCAGCCGGGCCTCGCCGTGTACGGCCAGTATTCGGTCGCGGCCGACCCGATCAGCTCGCTGCTGTCGCTGAATGCGTCGAAGGCGAACTTCACGCTCGCGACCGGCCGGCAGATCGAAATCGGCGTGAAGCAGTCGTTCCTGGACGGCAAGGCGGAATGGACGCTCGCGGCATACCGGATCGTCAAGAGCAATCTGCTGACGGCCGATCCGCTGAACCCGAACCAGTCGATCCAGGTCGGCCGGCAGTCGTCGCGCGGGCTCGAGGCGACGGTCGGCGCGGAGATCGCGAAGGACTGGCGCGTCGACGCGAACGTGTCGATCCTGCGCGCGAAATACGACGACTTCCAGCAGACGTCCGGCGGCACGACGGTCTCGCGCGCGGGCAACGTGCCGGTGTCGGTGCCGCAGCGGCTCGCGAACCTGTGGGTGAGCTGGCGCTTCGCGCCGGACTGGACGGGCATCGCGGGCGTCAAGTACGTCGGCAAGCGCTTCGCCGATACCGCGAACCAGCTCGTGATGCCGTCGTATACCACCGTCGACCTCGGCCTCGCGTGGAAGCCGCGCAAGGACACGACGATCACGGCGCGCGCGTACAACGTGTTCAATCGCCGCTTCGTGCAGTCCGCGTACTACAACGAGACGCAGTACCTGCTCGGCAACGACCGGCGGCTCGAAGTGCTCGCGAACTACCGGTTCTGACGCGGCGCGCGTGCCGCCGGCACAGGCACGGCGGCGCGCACATCACGCACGCGTGGCCGGCGCGCGCCCCGCCATCCACTTGCGGTAGCGCCGTGTCTGGCACTGCGCGGCCAGTTGCTGCCCGACCAGCGCGCGCAGCGGCGACACCTGCGGATGCGTGCGCCGGCCTTCGCTGAGCCGCGTCAGCTGGAACTTGACGACGGCCATGTTCGCCAGCGAGCCCAGCACCTTGTTCTTCCATCGGATCGGCTGCAGCACCGGCGCGCTGTCCTTGCCGGCCCGCCAGTCGCGCGGCAGGTTCGGGTCGATCGACAGCGCGGTCGCGATGCCGACCATCGCCACGCCGCTGTCCACCACCTGCTCGGCCACCGCGCGGCGCCGGATGCCGCCCGTGACCATCAGCGGCATCTGCGCGACCGCCGTGATGTCGCGCGCGAATTCGAGGAAATACGCTTCGCGGGCCAGCGTGCGCCCGTCGCGCGCCTCGCCCTGCATCGCCGGCACTTCATAGCTGCCGCCCGACAGTTCGACGAGATCGACGCCGAGCGGATTCAGCAGTTCGACCACGCGCTTCGCATCGTCCGCGCTGAAGCCGCCGCGCTGGAAATCGGCCGAGTTCAGCTTGACCGCGACGACGAATGCCGGCGACACCGCCGCGCGCACCGCCTTCACGATGTCGAGCAGCAGGCGCGCGCGATTCTCGATGCTGCCGCCCCACTGATCCTGCCGACGGTTCGTCAGCGGCGACAGGAACTGGCTCAGCAGATAGCCGTGCGCCGCGTGCACTTGCACGCCGGTGAAGCCGCTTTGCTCCGCGAGCTGCGCGGCGCGCACGAAGCGCTGCTGCACGTCCGCGATATCGGCTGCCGTCATTTCCTTCGGCACCGGAAACTGCTTCGACAGCGCGCCGAGCGCGAGCGGCACGGCCGACGGCGCGAGCGTCGTCTGGCCGAGCGCCGCCTGCATCTGGCGCCCTGGGTGATTGATCTGCATCCATACATGCGCGCCGCCCGAGCGCGCCACCTCCGCCCAGCGACGGAAGCGGCCGAGATGCGCGTCGCTCTCGAGCACGACCCCGTTCGGCCCCGTCATCGCGCGACCGTCCACCATCACGTTGCCGGTCAGGATCAGGCCGACCCCGCCGTCGGCCCACGCCTGGTACAGGCGCAGCAATGCGTCGGATGGCGCGTGGTTCGCATCGGCCATGTTCTCTTCCATCGCGGCCTTGGCCAGACGGTTCGGAATCACCGCCCCGTTGGGCAGTGTCAGCGGCGTAAACAGGTTCATGGAGGGCACCCTCGATTGACGATGCCCAACGATAACTTTAAAGTCAACTTCAAGGTCAAGCCCCCTCGGAGCACCGCATGAAAATCGGCGAACTGGCACGCATCAGCGGCATCGCGGCGTCGCGCATCCGCTTCTACGAAGCGAGCGGCCTGCTCGAACCGGCCCGACGGCAGGCAAACGGCTATCGGGAATACGGGTCGGAAGCGTTGACGCGGCTCGCGATCATCGACCGCGCGCAGCGCGCGGGTTTTACGCTCGACGAAATCCGCGCGGTGCTGCCGCCCGATCTCGGCGCGTGGCCGCGCGACGAACTGCTGGTCGCGCTGCGCCACAAGGTCGACGAAATCGTGCTGCTCGAACAGCGTCTCGCGCAGAACCGGCAACATCTCGAGACGCTGATCGACGAGATCGAGAACAAGCCGGCGGGCGAGGATTGCGCGGGCACCGCGCAACGGATGCTCGACCGGCTGTGCGCGCAGGCCGACGCACCGCCGGCGCCCGCGCCCGTGCCGGCCCCGAGGCCGACGCGCAAGCGCGCATGACCGGTTACACTGCGCCCCCGACGAACAATCAACCCGCGCTGCGGCGAGACGAGTCGGCGCGTGTGCGCCGGCTTTCGCGGCGCGACCTCCAGACCCGATCCGCATGACGATCTCCCGCATCACAGGATGCCTCGTCGCCGCGCTGCTGACGTTCGGCATCGGCGGCACCTACGCCGCGACGTGCGGCGACACGCCTTCTTCAATCCGTTGCCCGGATACACCCGCCCTTCCGGACGACATCGTCGCGCAGCTTCCCGCCGGCTACGAAGCGCTGGATGCCGCGTCGGGGCGCCTGACCGACAGCTCCCGCATCGGCTACGTGGTCGTCGCGCACCAGCCCGGCGATTCGATGCGCAACGCATCGCTACGTCCGCTGATGATCTTCCTGCCGGGCAAGGACGGGCACTACCGGCTCGCGGCGCGCAACGACACCGTGATCATGAAAGCCGACGAAGGCGGGATGGGCGACCCGTATCTCGATGGCGTCGCCGAGAATGCGCTCACGGTCGAACCCCGCACCTTCACGGTCGAACAGGGCGTATTCGCGGGGCCGAGCCACTGGCGCGACCGCGTGACGTTTCGCTACGACGCCGCGCACCGCACGTGGGTGTTCCATCGCGAAGTCATGCGGAACTGGCGGCTCAGCGACGCCCCGAACGGCGATGCGCTGAAAGCCGACCCGGTGCGCGTCACGCGCGCCGATGCGGCGAAAGCCGTCACGTTCGAAGCGTGGCGGCCGGGTTACTGGTGCGATTCGGCCGAGCAGCGCGGAACCGATCCGGCTTGCAGCAAGCCGCGTTGACGAATGCGTAGCTGTACGAATGACGCTGCGTGCGGGCGCGCTTGCGGGGCGAGCGATATGCGTGGATGCTGCCGCACCACAAGGGCGACGTGCCTGCCGGCACGTGCCATCGTTAGCGGCCGTGCGGATTTCCTTACGTCGCAGGTAATCGACGCGCGTCGCCCGCACCGCGATCATGGCTCCATCGACTCACCTCACGCCACGGAGCCCGCCATGACCGCCTACGCCATCGCCCACCTGCACGACGTCGAGATGTGCGACGACATCGTCGAGTACCTCGAGCGCATCGACGGCACGCTCGCGCCGTATGACGGCCATTTCGTGATTCACGGCGCGCGGCCGGAGATACGCGAAGGCGTGTGGCGCGGCGACCTGATCGCGATCGCGTTCCCCGATCTCGCCACCGCGCGTGCGTGGTACGAATCGGCTGCGTACCGGCAGATCCAGCCGCTGCGCGCGCGTCACGCGAGCGGCCCGCTGATCCTGATCGACGGCGTCGACGCGCGGCACCGCGCGACCGACATCCTGCGCTGAACCGCCGCCGCCGCGACGCCGGCGGCGCTTACGACGCGTTGCGCTCCATCGGCTCGCCGACGACGAACCCGCCGCCCTGGAACCGCTGCGCGGGATCGTCGTAGTCGGCGGTCGGCGCCGCCACCGGGAACAACCCGGCGAACTGCTCCGAACTGTCGCGCGGGCGGAAGCCGAGGAAGCCGGCCTTCGTGTTGTCCCACCACTTCACCGGGTTGTCCGACGCGCCGTACACGATCGCATGCCCGACGCGGTTCGTCAGCAGCGAGCAGCGCACGAGCTCGATGAAGTCGCGATAGCTGAGGAACGTCACGAGCATGCGCGGATTCTTCGGTACTTCGAACGACGAACCGATCCGCAGGCATACCGTCTCGATCCCGAAGCGGTCGAAGTAATAGCGCGACAGCGATTCGCCGAAGCACTTCGTCACGCCATACAGGCTGTCCGGGCGCAGCGGCGAATCGGCATCGAGCACTTCCGTGACCGGATGGAAACCGATCGCATGATTCGAGCTCGCGAACACGACGCGCTTCACGCCATGCTTGCGCGCGGCTTCGTACAGGTTGTACGTGCCGGTGATGTTCGCACCGACGAGATCGTCGAACGGTGCATCGACCGAAATGCCGCCGAGGTGGACGATCGCATCCACGCCGTCAACGAGCTGCATCACGGCCGGGCGATCGGCCAGGTCGACGACGCGGGTTTCTTCATGCGCGGCCGCGTCGCCGAGCGTCGCGATGTCGCTGACGCGCACGACGTCGGCCCAGTCGGCGAGCGCGCCGCGCAACTGGCGGCCGAGGTTGCCGGCCGCGCCCGTCAGCAGCAGGCGCCCGAACGGTTTGCGCGCGCCGGTGGATGAGGCGTTCATCGAATCTCCTTGAATCTGACCTGAAATCTGACTGGATCGGAAAACGTTTTCCAACTATACGCGGGAGCGCAGCCGAACGTCAATGGTCGAACCTGCTCGCAGCCATCCGCACTTTCCCGATATCGGCGCGTGGCCGCACGGCCCCGTTTTCTGCCACAATCCGGCGTTATCGAACGAAAACGTTACCCTCCGCATGAAAAAAGTTTCCCCGACGATCCGCGACGTGGCGGCGGAAGCCGGCGTGTCGGTCGCGACGGTATCGAAGTACGTGAACGGCACGCAGCGCTTTTCGCCGACCGTCGAGGCCCGGCTCAAGGAGGCGATCGAGCGGCTCGGCTACCGTTCGAACCCGCTCGCGCGCTCGATGATCACCGGCCGCACGCGCACCATCGGCCTCGTGATCCTCGACATCAGCAACCCGCACTTCACGAACGTGGTGAAGGGGGCGAACCGCGTCGCGCTGCAGCACGACTACACGCTGCTGCTCGTCGATACCGAGGAGAACCAGGCACGCGAACGCTCGCTGATCGAGGCGCTCGCGCAGCGCGTCGACGGGCTGATCGTCAGCACGCGGATGCCCGACGACGAAGCCGGCTGGATGCTCGACCTCAACAAGCCGCTCGTGCTGCTGCGCCGCAGCCCCGGCCTGCCGATTCCGAGCGTCGGCATCGACAACCGGCTGTCGACCTACATGCTCGCGCGCCATCTGCTCAATCTCGGCCACACGCGCATCGCGTATCTCGGCTTCGGCACCGCGCGCGTGAACGACGAGCGGATCCAGGGCGCGCGCGACTGCCTCGCCGAAGCCGGGCTCACGCTCGACGTGCACGATGCGCATGCGCCGACCGCCGAGGCCGGCGAGCGCGCGTGTTCGCGCGTGATGCTCGGGCCGCAGCGTCCGCAAGCCGTGATCTGCTACAACGACCTGATCGCGCTCGGCTTCATGAAGGAAGCCGCGTCGCTCGGCTTCCGGCTGCCGCAGGACGTGTCGGTCGCGGGCATCGACAACGTGCCGTACGGCGAATACGCGGCGCCCGCGCTGACGACCGTCGACATCCAGAGCGAGAACATGGGCGAGCTCGCGATGCAGAAGCTGATCGACGCGCTCGCGGGACGCACCGATGCGAGTTATTCGACGTTCGAGCCGCGGCTGATCATGCGCGCGTCGACGGCCGCGGCCGGTTGAGTGCCCTGCCTCGCGCCTCCAAAGGAAAACGCGCCGCCCAAGGGCGGCGCGTTCGTTTGCGGGCATGCGCTGACGTGACTACGTGATGGCGTGACGGCGTGACTATGCGATCACGCCTTCACGCGTCGAGTTGCGCCGGCTTCATCTTCGGCGTGAGCATGTGCATCACGGCCAGCGCGAGCAGGTAGGCCGACGCACCGATCGCGAACAGTACCCAGTAGTGGCCCGTGCGCTGCAGCACCTGGCCGATCACTTCCGAGAACAGCACGCCGCCAATCGAACCGGCCATCCCGCCGATCCCGACCACCGATGCAACCGCACGGCGCGGAAACAGGTCGGACGCCGTCGTGAACAGGTTCGCCGACCAGCCCTGGTGCGCGGCGGCGGCGAGGCCGACGATCAGCACCGCGACCCACAGGCTCTGCACCTGCGACACGAACGCGATCGGCAGCACGCAGCACGCGCAGATCAGCATCGCCGTCTTGCGCGCGCGGTTCACGCTCCAGCCCGCGCGCAGCAGCATCGACGACAGCCAGCCGCCGCCGATGCTGCCGACCGTCGTCAACGCATAGATGCAGACGAGCGGCAGGCCGATGTGCTGCATGTCCATCCCGCGCGATTCGTTGAGCCACTTCGGCAGCCAGAACAGGTAGAACCACCACACCGGGTCGGTCAGAAACTTGCCGATCAGGAACGCCCACGTTTCGCGCTTGCGGATCAGTTCGCCCCAGCGCGGCGCGCCGGCGTTCGCGTTCGCCGCGTCGAGCGCTTCCGCTTCGTCGCGCGGCTCGTCGTATTCCGCGGCGAGTGCGCGCGTATCGGCCTGGCGATAGAGCACGAGCCACACCGCGAGCCACACGATGCCGATCGCGCCGATGATCACGAACGCCGCACGCCAGCCGTAGGCCACCGCGATGGCCGGGATGATCGCCGGCGCGAACACCGCGCCGATGTTCGCGCCCGAGTTGAAGATGCCGGTGGCGAGCGCACGTTCGCGGCGCGGAAACCATTCGGCCGTCGTCTTGATCGCGGCCGGGAAGTTGCCGCCCTCGCCGATCCCGAGCAGCGCACGCACGAACGCGAAACCCATGACCGAGCCGACCGCCGCGTGCAGCATCGCGGCGATGCTCCACACGAGCATCGCGACCGCGTACGAGACGCGCGTGCCGAGCCAGTCGACGATCCGCCCGAAGCCGAGCAGGCCGATGGCATAGAACGCGGAAAACGCCATCACGATCCGGCCGTACTGCACCTGGGTCCAGCCGATGTCGTGCTGAAGCATCGGTGCGAGCAGGCCGAGAATCTGCCGGTCCATGTAGTTGATCACGGTCGCGAAAAACAGCAGCGCACAGACGGTCCAGCGGTAGCGGCTGGCGGCCGCGCGCACGGCGCCGACGACGGCAGATTGCATGAATGTCTCCGATGCGCGGCCGCGCCCGTCGCGCCGCACGGTATTCGTTGACCGGCGACCGGCGCCGGGGCGGACGGCGGCACGCTGTCGCGCACGGCCGAATCCGCCGATCAATCTGGAAAACGTTTTTCAAAGGATAGGTCGTCAGCCGGCGCCCTGTCAGTCGGGGATTTCGATGAGTCATCTCAAATTGGTCGCGGCAAAAGAGACGACTGTTTTGCAATGTGGCATTAACCGTTTTTCCGGGATTTTCCCGCCACCAGGGCGAGCGCACGGTCACGGATGCACATGTCCGAATCCGGCCAGGATCGGGGCCGGGATGGTTTACAGTCGCCCCATGCGCGTCGATTCCCCTCGCCTGCCGCGACGCATGCGGCGCGCCGGGCGCCGTGGTGCGCGTATGCCGCTCGTGCGGCCCCTTCACGGAGAAATGTTGCGATGACTCCTGCTCACCTGATTCCGAGCCCGCTAGGCGACATCGCGGTACGTATCGAGGACGATGCGCTGACGGGCCTCTACTTCGTCGGCCAGAAATACTTCCCGCCGGTTGCGATCGTGACCGAAGCGGACGCGCTCGCGACGCCACCGATCGCGCGCAAGGTCGCGGAAGAAATCGCCGAGTACTTCACCGGCACGCGCGAAACGTTCTCGGTGCCGATTCAACTGCGCGGCACCGCGTTTCAGCGACGTGTATGGAAGGAACTGCTCGCGATTCCGTTCGGCGAACTCGTGACGTACGGCGACATCACCGAGCGCGTCGGGTTGCCGATGAGCGGCGCGCGCGCGGTAGGCGGCGCGGTCGGGCGAAACCCGGTGTCGATCATGGTGCCGTGCCATCGCGTGGTCGGCGCATCGGGCAGCCTGACCGGTTATGCGGGCGGGATCGACCGCAAGCGTGCGCTGCTGTCGCTCGAAGGCGCGGCGTTCGAGCGCGGCGCCGGCGATCCGGTACAGCAGGCGCTCGCGTTCTGAGCGAGGGCGGGCCGCCGCGTCACGCGCTCAGCACGGGCCGGCGCGCTTCACGCTTCGCATACGCGCCGGGCGTCACGCGGAATTTCGCCTGGAACAGCGCGATGAACGACGACGTCGAGTCGTAGCCCAGTTGTGCCGCCACCGCGCCGATCGGCTCGCCCGCATCGAGCAGCGGCAGCGACGCCAGCAGCCGCACCGCCTGCCGCCATTCGGTGAACGACAGCCCCGTGTCCTGCCGGAACAGCCGCGACAGCGTCCGTCGCGTCGCACCGACCTGATGCCCCCATTCGTCGAGATTGCGCGTATCGCCCGGATACGCATGCAACGCACGCGCGATTTTCAGCAGACGCGGATCGCGCGGCAGCGGCACCGTCAGCGGCGCCGCCCGCATCCGTGCGATCCGGTCGGCGATCAGGCAGACGAGCGCACCGTCCGGCCCCGTCTCGTCGTAGTTCACCGGCAATTCGGCCGTGGCGATCACCAGCTCGCGCAGCAGCGGCGTCATGCAGAGGATCGCGCAATCGTCGTGCACGTCGTCGCGCGCGATCGCCGCATCGAGATACAGGCTGTGGAACGCGACACAATCGCGCGTCGACACCGCATGCGGCACGTGCGGCGGTATCCACATCGCATAGTGCGGCGGCAACAGCTGCCGGCCCGACGGCGTCGACACCTCGAGCACGCCGCTCGTCGCATACATCAGCTGCGCCCACGGATGACTGTGCGCGTCGACGCTCGCGTTGCCGGGAATCTCGAACGCACGCACATACAGCGGCCTCGGCAGGCGTGCCATCGGCGGCACCGCGTAAGGGTCACCCGATTGTCCCGCCAGCAACATAAGACGTCCTCCGAAGGTCATTGCACGAACGAGCGCGATGCTACCGTGGCGGCTCTTCTTTCACACGGCTTCAGCCCATGAGCGCTCATACCCGCACCACCCGCAAGACCGTCACCGCGATCCGTTCGACCAAAGGCGTCGGCAGCCTCGTCTCGCTGACCGCCTACTCCGCGCCGATGGCGAAACTCGTCGACGAAGTGGCCGACGTGATCATCGTCGGCGACTCCGTCGGCATGGTGCTGTACGGGATGCCCGATACGCTGCGCGTCACGCTCGACATGATGATTGCACACGGTGCGGCCGTCGTACGCGGTGCCGCGCAGGCATGCGTCGTCGTCGACCTGCCGTTCTCGACTTATCAGGAATCGCCGGCGCAAGCGTATCGCTCCGCCGCGCGCCTGCTCGCCGAAACCGGTGCGCAGGCCGTGAAGCTCGAAGGCGGCAGCGAGATGGCCGACACGATCCGCTTCCTGACCGAGCGCGGCATCCCGGTGATGGCGCACGTCGGCCTCATGCCGCAGCAGGCCAACGCGACGGGCGGCTTCCGCGCGCAGGGGATGGACCCGCGCTCGGCCGCGCAGGTGTTCGACGCCGCGTGCTCGGCCGAACGGGCCGGCGCGTTCAGCGTCGTCATCGAAGGCACCGCCGAAGCGCTCGCGCGCCACCTCACCGAAACGCTGACGATCCCGACGATCGGCATCGGCGCATCGCCGGCGTGCGACGGGCAGGTGCTCGTGACCGAGGACATGATCGGCGCTTTCGATGCGTACACGCCGCGCTTCGTGAAGCGTTACGCCGATGCGAACACCGTGATGCGCGACGCGATCCGCCAGTATGCGCACGACGTGCGGCAACACGTGTTTCCGGAGCCCGCGCATTGCTTCGGATATGGCAAGCCGCTGCAGCTGGTGGATGCGGCTGACGCTGCCGCGTAATCGAATCGCGAGCGCATCGCGCACGCCTCGCGAACCCTGCGATCGCTTCACGCGCGCTTGCGCATCGCATGCGTGACCCGCGCGTTCGCCTCGAATTTCGCACGATGTGTCGAGAAGAACGTCCGCACGTTGCGGACGTTCGATGCGCCGGTGAACAGTCGCCGCGCGAATTCGTCGTATTCGGCGACGTCGGCCAGATCGGCCACCACGACGAAATCGGGCCCCGGCGACACGCGGTAGCACTGCGTGACCGCCGGCTCCGCGCACACGTACGCTTCGAACGCGTCGTAGTCTTCCGCCGTCTGCCGGTCGAGACTGATCTCGATCAGCGCGGTGACGGCCGTGCCGATCGCCACCGGGTCGAGCACCGCGACCTGCCGGCGGATCACGCCCGCCTCCGTCAGCCGCCGCACGCGGCGCATGCAGGTGGGCGGCGACGACAGCGCGCGCTCGGCGAGTTGCAGGTTCGACACCGACGCGTCGTCCTGCAGGATCGCGAGAATGCGCAGGTCGAGATCGTCGAGGGTGATGCCGGCCATCGGCGGCTCCTTTCGGTCAGGGTGTGAAATTTAATTTCAACATGATAGATGATCCGCTATCCATTTCATTTATTCGTATATTTTGAAATTTAATTCCATTCGACGCCCTCTACCATCGATCTCACTGATCCAGACAGGACATTTACGGAGCGCGATATGTGTGGAATTGTCGGGGCGGTCGCCCAGCGGGACATCCTGCCGAACCTGGTCGACGGCCTGAAGCGGCTCGAATACCGCGGTTACGATTCATGCGGCGTGGTGGTCTACCGCGACCGGGCGCTGGCGCGCGCCCGCAGCGTCGACCGCGTCGCGAACCTGCAGCGCGAGATCGCCGGGCAAGCGCTGTCGGGCTACACCGGCATCGCGCACACGCGCTGGGCCACGCATGGCGCACCCGTCACGCTCAACGCGCATCCTCACTTTTCGCCGAGCGACGCGAACGCGCGCATCGCGCTGTCGCATAACGGGATCATCGAGAACTGCGATCAACTGCGCGCCGAACTGCAGGCGCAAGGCTACGTGTTCGCGAGCCAGACCGACAGCGAGGCGATCGCGCACCTGGTCGACCACCTGTATGACGGCGATCTGTTCGATGCGGTACGGCGCGCGGTCGCGCGACTGCGCGGCAGCTATGCGATAGCGGTGATGTGCCGCGACGAGCCGCACCGGATCGTCGGCGCGCGCGACGGGATGCCGCTCGTCGTCGGTGTCGGTGAGGGCGAGAATTTTCTGGCGTCCGACGCGATTGCGCTGTCGGGGATCACCGATCGGATCGCGTACCTCGAGAACGGCGACGTTGCCGATATCCAGCTGCATCGCTACTGGATCGTCGATGCGGACGGCCAGCGCGTCGAGCGCGCGGTGCAGCGGGTCGCCGCGCATAGCGGCGCGGCCGATCTCGGGTCGTATCGCTACTACATGCAGAAGGAGATCTTCGAGCAGCCGCAGGCGGTGGCCGATACGCTGCTCGATGTGTCTTCGATCATGCCGGAGCTGTTCGGCGATGGTGCGTGGCGAGTGTTCAACGACGTCGATTCGGTGCTGTTGCTCGCATGCGGCGGGAGTTATCACGCGGCGCTCACGGCGAAGTACTGGATCGAGAGCATCGCGAAGCTGCCGGCCAGCGTGGAAATTGCGAGCGAGTTTCGTTATCGCGACAATGTGCCGAACCCGCGCACGCTCGTCGTCGCGGTGTCGCAAAGCGGCGAGACGGCCGACGTGCTCGGTGCCGTGCATGTCGCGAAGCAAAGCGGGATGATGCATACGCTCGCGATCTGCAACGTTGCGACGAGCGCGTTGATGCGGGAATGTGCGCTGCAGTTCGTCACGCGCGCGGGAGTCGAGATCGGGGTGGCTTCGACGAAGGCCTTTACGACGCAGCTCGTCGCGCTGTTCCTGCTCACGCTATCGCTTGCGCAAGTGCGTGGGCGGTTGAGCGACGACGCGGAGAAGGAACATCTGCGGGCGCTGCGGCATCTGCCCGATGCGATGTCGAAAGTGCTCGCGCTGGAACCGCAGATCATGGCGTGGTCGGAACTGCTCGCGAGGCGCGACAACATGCTGTTTCTCGGGCGCGGGATGCATTATCCGATCGCGCTCGAGGGCGCGCTGAAGATGAAGGAGATTTCTTATATTCATGCGGAGGCTTATCCGGCCGGGGAGCTGAAGCACGGGCCGCTGGCGCTTGTCAGTAACGAGATGCCGGTGATTGCGGTCGCGCCGAATGACATGCTGCTCGAGAAACTCAGGTCAAACATGCATGAGGTCAGTGCGCGGAATGGCCGGCTTTTTGTGTTCGCGGATGTGGACTGCGGGTTGGTGCCGGGGGATGGGATCGAAGTCATTCGGCTCAACGAATACTACGGACCGCTTTCGCCGATTCTGCATACGGTGCCAATGCAACTGCTGGCGTATCACGCGGCGCTGGCGCGGGGGACGGATATCGATAAGCCAAGGAATCTGGCGAAGTCGGTGACGGTGGAGTGAGGGGGGCGACAGGGGCGGGGAGCGTGGCAATCCAGATTAGAAGCGTTTACACGTAAACGCTTCTATCCTGTCTGGAACCAGTTTTTGGCTCCAAACGCTTGATTTCTCAACGTAAACGCTTCCAATCCGGCAGCACCAAATCGCCCGTTTTCGAAGGGAAATTCCGAAAAAAGTGTCACGGGATGAATCTGCCAAGCGGGCGGACCGGGCTTCGGCCCCGGTCTCTCCCTCCCGCTCCCCCGCAGTTTCCGTATCTTTCCACCCTACATCATCGCGCCCGCCGCGTCGCTTCCCTTGGCAACCGCGCGCACTCACTTCGTGGCACCATTGGGTAGCCTGCTGCATCGTCCTCGTGTTCCTATGTGGGCGCTTCGACTTGTCAGGCGCCGAACATGGTTGAAATGAATCGTTTCGCTTCTTCGCGACTCACATGCTCGAACGGCGCAGCATGATGAGCGTACAAAAATAGGGTGCCTTTGCGGTCAGTCAGCGTGACCGAGAGCCGGAACAGCGAGCCTGCTGGATACTGCCGCCGCATGGAACGACTGCACTCGACTTTGAGGTCTGGGTCTACCCCCTGCCCAGGAAGCGGCCTCACGCGCAAGCTTGCCGACGAAGGTTCGCCAGAGGGCACATACGTCTCAACGATGATTTCCATCCGATGACTCCACTCAGATTGGCGTCTGCCAACGCGCGGCCGGCGCGCAACTCACCATGGGATGCGGTTCCGGCGGCCAACGCAATGGCCAGCGTCCTCGCTATCTCGCCGCCTGTTATCGTTGCAGAAACAAGGCACGCTTTTGCGAAGGCATCGAGTAAGGCGATGCTCAAGCGCGAAACATGGAGGCAACTTTCATGGTCGGTTCGAGCGTCAATCTCCCGGTAGTTCCTTTCGAGACGATACGGAAGCTGATTACAGACGTTCTGTACGACGTCAAATCGTACAAGCTTCCGCACGTATGTATGCGGCTGGGCATCCAGCCGGCCGTTGGACCGGATGACGAAGCAGAGGCTCACAGTAGCAAAAGGACCTATATCAGTCGGAGAATCCTCGATTTCAGCGAGGAAGCGCTCATCGAACTGGCGCGTAAGATACTCCGCGAATATCCGAGCGAGGACCTCACGGAGGCCCTTGCCGAGCTGACCGAGCATGGTCAGCACCGCGTGAGCAAGCTTGTTCGCTGCGATGTCCTCAAAGTTCTGAATCGGCTTGAATCGCTGTTCGGTGACTTCTCGGCCCTCGATAGCCTAGAGGAAGTATTCGGCGCCGCGGCTTTGCGCGAAGGCAATTCGTGGTGGGTGGACAACTCCAGCGTCAGAGCTCAGATAGAGCAGCACTATCTGCGTAACCCAGATTGGTCCAATGAGGAAATGCTCATTCAGTGCGGCGCGTTGACGTGCACGCAGTTTCGCTTCTTCGCTCTGCTTGAAAAGCTCGTCCATCCGATGACGCGCCGCGACGCTGAGCAGGCGGCGTTGGCCGGCGCCATCAGCGACGCACTGAAGCGAGACGGATTTACGCTGAAGCAGACTTCTGTCGAGTCTGGATACGCGATTTACGGAGTCGTTCGCGCTCAAGCGGGTGTCGCCGGTACGATGAAGAATCTGATTTTCGCGTCGACCGGTGAGAAGCCAGAGATAGTCTTTCGCGACGCGCTGAACAATGACGTCGAAATCACAAAGCACGCGGACAAGGTACTCATCTACGACCAACCGCTTCCCAGCTCCGGTATGCTGCTGTGGAACGACCTTCGTGGCTGGTACGCCGAAATGCACGGCGTAGACAGCGCCGAGGGCTCGAAGATGCTGTACAGGCGCCTGCACCAGTCAGTCATTGGCACCAATTCGCCAGGTGAATACGCGCTTTTCCACGGGTACTACAAGCGTTTCGGGAAACAGCTTGGCGATAGACTTCCCGCTTTAATTCCTCAGGTCTACCTGCATTACGACCCATACACGCGTCGCGAGCGTGGCGATGAGAAATTCTTGGCGCGACAGCGCATGGACTTTCTTCTCATGCTCGAGCAGGGTGTCCGCATCGTCATCGAGATAGACGGTCGCCACCACTATGCCGTGCAAGACCAAGGCGCGCCCGCGCGCTACATCGCGAACGCCGAACTGTACGCCGAGATGGCATCAGAGGACCGGCGACTGCGATTGATGGGCTACGAGGTGTATCGCTTCGGTGGTTACGAATTCCGCGATGTCGACCTCGGCGCCCGCAAGGTAGGTCAGGAAGCGCAGCGCCGTGTGGCCGAATTCTTCGACAGATTGCTCGCTCGGCACGGAATCCGCTAGGCTTCGCGGCGCGTGGCTCGCAGCACGCCTTCATGTACGAAGCCCAAGCTGCAGAAAGGCATACGCCTGTACCTGACCATGAGGTCCCGGCTGTCAGCAAGCGGCTCGTCATCGCTGTGCTGCCGGCGACGCTCGTCGAGTTGTAGCGGTGAGGTTCGATATTCGCCAACGTCTTTTTCGTATAAAAGGACGCATGGCGGCAGCCGAGAGTTGAGCGGAAGCGCATCCATCTGCCTCCGGAGCGCGTGAAGGTCGTTGGAGACACACGCAGTCGCAAGTACGGCAATTCGACTGCCCAGGACGGCAGGCGCCACCATACTGCCAGATTCGCGTGACCAGGCAGCACTCAACCCTTGCGTTCGAACTCCCAGAGCGCGGGCTGCGACCGGTAAGCACCGGACCGGTCGGGAGCGAACACCTCGGGCATGCGCTCGCCCTGCTGCACTCGCACACCGGGCACGTGATGGCCTTGTGCTCTCCAGATGCCGGTTTCTGGGCAGACCTGACCGGTGCGCACTGTCTTCGGCTCGTTGTCCTGACGTGACGGCGCACGCCCCGTCACAGGGTCGACGTTGCGCGCAAAGTCAGCAAGGTCCTTCGGGTACAGAAGATGGTCTCGGAATGCGCTGTCATCTACCTTCAACAGGTAGGCCGCGGCAGCGGCTTCTATCGCCCAGTAGCCGACATACGCCCCTTTGCCGTTCTTCTTGGCTTCGAGGTGACCGTCATGCCAGGGTGCGCCGGCCATACCCGGGTACCAGGCCTCAAGATATTCGCTGATGTCGCTCACACATTCATCTTTCGTCTCGCGATACAGGGAAAAAACGAGGGGACGATAAGGAACGTCATGGAACCAGCTGTCTACGTCGACGCGACCCGCAAACTCATACGACAAGATGTCTTCATAGAGGGTGTCTTGCCCTCGATAGGCCGGGTCAAACATCTCGACGATTCGGGGCAGCAGGTCACGTCGATGCATGAGATAGCAGCAACCAATTAGCTGCATGACGGTCTCGTAATCACCGATGACGCTAAAAGCCAGCGGGGGTTGCTCTGCGTCTGCCTCATAAAGGCGCTTAGCTTTGGTGTATTGCTCGAACGAATCGACGACTGATTCAAGTTCGTCGCGCAATAACCAAATATCAACGCCACCCGTGTACATCAGCAAGAAACGACGATAACGGTACGATGATAGATACAGGGCCGTTGTCGCTTTACGCTCACTTTCGGTTTCGCCGGTTGGCGCAATATTATCCGACCAGTATGTAATGTCGTCACTCAATGAAGCCATCAACCACTTGAAATAGTCTTCGCCCAGAAACCGCTGTCGCCGCTGCGAATCAAACTCGTCGCTCATGTCTACCCTCTCAAGTCACGTCCGCGATTTTAACCTGCTGGCTTTGAGCTTGACAGCTTCTGCCACTTCACCTTCTTTGTAATGGTGCGTGAAGGGAAGGTCGTGGTCCGTGTGTCCGTGTTCGTCACCCACCGCCAATGCTTCAACATGCTGCGCGGCAGCTGGGAGGTAGAAAGGAACGTACAGGATGTGTCGAGAATACCCCGCCCTTAAGATTGACGAAACCAATGCTTCCGGCACCGCCTGCGGAAGATTCCGCTGAATCCAGGCGGAGCTCATTTGGACTCTATCGACAGACTTGTCGCCCTTGGCTACGTCCGTTACGCCCGCATCAGTTGCTGTGCCGGAGTCCGTTTTCGGTGCCGTGGGTGGGGCTTTCTGCTGGCCTGGTGCCGGAGCCTCTCCAGCACCACCGCCAACAGTTGGTTTGCCCCCACCGGACGGCTTTCCTCCACTCCCGGGCTTGCCCCCGCCCCCTGGTTTGCCGCCACCTTTGGTGGGTACGGTTGGGCCCGCATCCTCAGGCGGCTCGAGAAGGTCGTTTGCCGGCGGCCGGACGGCTTCCTTCACGGTTCCGAGTTTGCTGGCGATACTATGCTTGGCGTTTGGGTCTTTCAGCTTTCGTGTCGTCGTCGAGGCCTTGATTTCGACGATAGCGAAGTCCTTCGTCTGATTGCTGAACGGAGCAGCTCGCCAAACACCGTCAATACCGTGGCCGCGGGCCTTGAGGTCGAAGAGTTTGTTCAGCTTACCGTTGTCGTTGAGCTTACCCATGACCCTTAGGCCTGGCTGCTCGCTCCATTTGCCACTCAAGCCCTTGTCGTGGTCCTTCCAGCCATTGCCCCACTTGAGCTTCTCATAGCAGTAGTAGTCGCCGATGTGCTCGCCCAAAATGCCAGTGATGCCAGTCGTAATGTCGGTTACCGCAAGTTTGGCATTCACCACACCTCGAGAGGGTGTCGGAACTGGACGGTCATGTCCTGCCTTCGCCTCTTCGCCTTTCGCGCCGGGCTTCTCGGTTGTCCGATGCTCTTCCAGCGTGCTGACCGCGGAAGAATTCGGTTGCTTCTTTCGCCAGTGAAGAAGCTTGCGCTGGACAAATTGTCCGAGCCAGTACGGCAGATTCGTTTCAACGAAGGTCAGCGCCTGCATGAATGTGACCTGCATTCCAGACGGCATTTCACGATACAGCCAGGACTTCTGGATGTGCTCGCGCGCTTCGGTCAGATACTTCTTGACGCCCGTGGCATCGAACAGCTTGTCAATCAGCGCATCCGGACTGGTCTGAATGTGCGCTTGCTGGAGCACCAGACGCAGAATGTCGAACAGCAGCGGGCCGTAGATTTCAGACTTGTGGTTGACGAGGCGAAACGTGCGCTTGACGCCGGCGCCGACGACAGGGACCCAGCCCACGACAGCGAATACAAGGTCGATGCCGGCCTCGATTTTCGTCATCTCGTCCACGCTCTCGCGGGCATTCCAGACGGTCCAGACGCTCTCCGTGGTGTCGTACACGTTCTGCGCGACATAGAACAGTGGGACAGCGTTGGCGGCCATCGACCAGCCAATCTCTTTGACGGCTTCTTCAATTGCTTGTTGGTCGCTTTCGTTCATTTCACATCCGGCCGGCCAGAAAATTTGTTGAACAGGCTGTAGAGGTTTTCCTCCGTAATGCCCTCGTGCCCGGCTGCATGCAGTTCTTTGAGAACATCAGGCTGCGCGAGCTCCGTGGGCGCAGGAACAGGCTGTGGCGTGAATGGGCGGGCGTCCTCCCCGAAGAAAACTTTTGCGGTGCCGTCTGGTACGTCGCGCAGGACCGCGTGACCATTTCCGTCGAGCTTGCCGGCCAGAGTCGTCCCGTTCTCAAACACGACTTTGTAGGGGGCTTGAGGCACAGCCTTCAGGTTGTCGTCAGTGAGATTCAGTTCGAGCTTGTTGTGCAGGTCGCCCTTGGGCAGGACCGGTAAATCGTAAGGGGTGCTCGTGGGGCCGGCGAACGCATGCTGCGCTCCCTTGATGTCTATCTTGCCCGGAGCGTGAATCTCGATATTGCCGCCCTGGATTCGGATGTACGCGCCACCTGAGGTCAGTAGAACGCCCTGGCTCGCGGCGACTTCGACCTTATCGGTCGCCGATAGCACCTTGACCGTCTTCTGCGCGGTCACTTCGATGTTGTCCGACTGCGCCTGGATTTCCACCTTGCCCTTCGCGGCGAAGAGCTTCATCCCTGCGTTCTGGACGAACAGGCTGATGCGCTCGGCGACGCTCGCGAGCAGCGATTTTCCGGCCGCGATGTGGGTGCTCTGGCCGCTGACCACGTTCACGTGTTCGTCCGCGCCCAAGTGCACCGACTGCTGCGTCGACAGTGCAATTCCCGCCGGGCTCGCGGCCAGAAGAATCGGTTTTTTGAACGCGTTGGCCGAGCCCGTGCCGCCTCCCGCAGTGCGACCGCCGTTCCCCTGGCCTTGCCCCTGAACGTTGTCAGTCGTGGCGTCGGTGAAAGCCTTGAGCGCGTTTTGGCCCGCCTTCAGGCTCTCGGCCTGGTGCTGCGTGCCGACATCGGAAAGCGACTCAACCAGGTTGTGTGCGGCAGTTAGCTGCTGCTGAGCCTGCTGGACCTCAAGCTGTTGGGCCGCGGCGCCCGAGCCGGGATGCGTCGTCAGGAACAGCCCGCGGTTGGCGCGAATGGCGCCGTAGGTGTCAGTACGCAGGTCGAAACCGCTTCCCAAGTAGTTGCCACGAACGTTACCGTCCTGGGCAATCAGGTATCCCAGGTGGAGCATGGAGCTAGCTTGTGACGAGAAGAGCTGCAATCGGTTCTGGCCTGTCGCGTCGTCCATCACCAGTTGGTTGTATCCGCCGCCGCCATACTCCTTCGACCGGAATCCAGACAGGATACCGTTCGAGTGCCAGCGAGGCTGAGTCGCCCCGTTGTATACGCGGCCCGTCGCCAACGGTCGGTCGCAATCGCCGCCGACCCAATCGATAGTGACTTCTTCGCCAACGCGCGGTATGTGCACGCTGCCGTAGCCGCTGCCAGTGTCGGAAAAAGCGGCGCGCACCCAGCATGTCGCGCCTATACCCTCTCGGCGGTCCCAGTGCATGCGAACGAGTATGCGGTTGAGGGAATCGGTGTAGACCTCCTCATTCTCCGGGCCCACGACAGTCGCCGTCTGCAGGTGCATGACAGGCTTCTTGTGGTCGAACGGACTGCGGAATGGGATTTTCTGGCGCTGGACTTCAACCTCGACGAGAAAGAAGCCATCGCTGCCCGATTCATCCTTCACCGTGAATGCGGATGCGGACTGCTCGTGTGCATCACGAACGTCAGCAATACGGGACGCCAGGCTGTGCGGATATGGTTTGTCACCGGCAACTGGAATGTTGTTTTGCACGTACCAGGTAACCTCGACAACGGCAAATTTGCGGTCGTCGACAGAATCCTGGTCGTGTTCCGGATGGAACCCAAGCGAGAACCAACGCCCCACGTCGATGTTGCGCACGCTTCCAACACCGAAGAAGCGCTTGGCTCGCGACTCCCACTCCTCGAGCTTAAGCTTTGTCAGTTTGTCGCCGCGGTCATCCTCGAGATACGTGTAGGGCCCGGTGTACTCATAGACTTCAGCCTGCTGCGGAAGCTCACCCTGGTTATCGACGGTCGGAAGTGATTTTTCCTTGCGGCCATCAGGACTCTTGTAGTCAAAAGTACGCGTCGAATACGACGTGCTCTGCAAAGTACGGGTGCCCGCCCATTGCACAAACGCATCTGCTTCGCTTGAAGTGCCGGCACGGCAGAACTCGACCTGCTCCGGCGCGAGCGGCTTCAGAGAATACAGGTCGTCGGTGATGACGAGCGTATGCGACTTGCCGTCATCGGCGTGCTCGAAGTAGTAATACCACCCCTCCGACTCAAGCAGTCGGTGAACGAAATTCCAGTCGTCTTCGTATTGCACGCAGAACGAGCGCGTGGGTGATGGCTTACGAATATCGAATCGGTAGGCGCCGATGGCTTGAGGATGTCCCTGGAATACGACCTCCAGGATGGTCTCGACAGTCTTATCCTGAAAAATCCTCGCGTCCTTGCGGAACTTCAGGAAGTGAAGCCATGACGAGAAAACGAGCTGGTAGCTGGTCAGCCGGCCATCCGCACCCAGTCTTCTTGCCGTATGGACGTAACCATGTTGTGGCCGATAGCTCTTATCGGCCTGTTGAATCCACAATGTGACCGGCTGCGCGATGAGCGTTTTCAGCTCGAGCAATTCCTTCAGCGAGACCACGTCGAGTGAAATCTCGAAATTGCGCCCCAACCGGGAGGTGCCCACCACCATTTGCGGCAGCAATATGTCAGTCCCGACTGGCGAATCCAGCTTCACAAGTCGGTCAGACTGCCGTATCCCCGAGTCGATTAATGAGATAATGTCCTGCGCTCCCATGCTGATTTTCCTTGTCATGGCCTCCCTCAAAGCTGAGCAAAATCATACGGGGTAATCCCTATGTCGACAATGGATTCGACCTAACCTGTCGGCTGCGATGGACTGAAATCTCACAATCCCTCAATCATTTGGCATAAATTGCAAACAATAAAGAAAAAGAATCGGCGATAATTTCTTAAGTCGGTGCAATATGGCAAGCACGAACTACGAATCACCAGCCAACGCTTGGGATGAACTCGTATAGCGGTGATGCTAGACCTCGAGCCAGAAGTCGGTGCGGTCCTTCGGGCGCGCTGGACAGAAGCGCAGCGATGCCTTGATTCGAAGGCGTACTTGGCTGCAATTGTTATGATGGGACGCTTACTTGAGGGCCGGCTGCTAGCGGTCTGCTTGCGGAATCCGAAATCAGCGAACGCGTATGTTGCTGCGCCAAAGCGGCCTCAATCTGTCAAGGTCAAGCGCTTCCTCGAGTGGTCGTTGGCGGAGATGATTGACGTTGCCCACAGCACCGGGTAGCTCGACCTAGATGTGAAACGATTTGGTCGTGAGCTTCGCAGCCCCCGGAAATTGGTTCATCCTTATGAGCAAATGACGGCCGGAGCCATGCAGGACGAAGACACCCGTGGCATCTCATGGCTAGTAGTCCAGGCCGCCGCAATTGACTTGGCACGGGCAATTCAGAAAACGCAGTCGTAGCGGAATATCAACGAGCGGGTATGGCAAAACCGAGAAAGAGGAAGACCACGGCACCGGGACAGGCTTACGGATACATTGTCCAGGTAGTGAGAGTAATGTGGCACCTTCTTCGTGCCAGCCCTGGTGACATCGTCGCATTCGAAACGCTGGGGGACGTCTCCATCGAGAGCGGTGGTACCGTCGTTTCGGAGGAAGACAAGAGCGGGCTTGCCCACAATCCGATTGCGGACGGTTCCAGTGCGTTGTGGAAGACGTTCGCAAACTGGGCGGATGCGCGGCGTAATGGAGACCTCCCAGCCGCCTCCAAATACATCCTGTATGTCGCGCAGCAGCACGAAGGGCAAATCGTGCAGAGGCTGAGCGATTGCAATTCACCAGCTGCTGCAACGGAGCTTGTTCAAGAGTTGCGTAAGCGGTTGGCGCCAGCGGATGCGCAAGAAGGCGACGCTGAAGACAAGGCATCGCTGAAGGCTCAATTGCGTCGCTTGTTCTCTCACAGCGATGGCGCCATAGCTGCCATCGTCCTCGACTTCGCCCTTGAGATAGCAACTGCGTCTCCATTCGACGAGGTCCGAGCTGAAATCGCGCGGAGTACAAGCGACGATAGCGTGGACTTGGTTACCGAACAGCTACTGGGATGGGTTAAGCGTCAACTGATGAAGCATATTGAAGCTCGCACACCGGTGCGGGTATCGTATGACGATTTCAGGCGGCAGCGGCTCGCCGTCTTGCGACGCGTCGATAGGAATCTGACCAGCTTTCCAGCGTGTGAAGCCGAGCCGACCAGGGCAGAAATCGAGGCTCAGCTCGTCGGTCGACGCTATGTTCACCAATTGAATCTTCTCAATCTTGACGAAGATGACCTTGAGCAACACATCAGCGACTACCTCCGCGCCTCGACTGCACGCACCGAGTGGAGTGCCTCGGGGTATCTCGATAGAGAAGGTCTTCGCAAATATAAAAAAGAGCTCGAGGACCACTGGCGGCTCTGTCGAATGGCCGTCAAGTCTTCCGATACCGCGACATCCCCTATCAATCGCGGTGTACAGCTCTTGTTTCAATGTATGGCGAAGGACCCGGCGGAAATTCAATCTCTCAAGGTGCCGCAGTATTTTTCTCGTGGTAGCTATCACGCGATGGCGGACGAACCTCGTATAGGTTGGCATCCTGAATGGAAGAAACTTCTCAACGTAGAGGCCACGCGAGGGGATGATGATGCTGATTGATGAAGTCGAGGAGATTCAGAACCCCGGCCTCGGCGCGGCGCTTATTTGGCGATTTGCCTGCGGATACGCGGCTGAGGTGAGGCAGGATGCCGCACCGATTGCGTACGCCTTCTTGGTCATTCCGCTGCTCTTCAACAAGAAGATTCTGGAAACTGTCGTAAAGACAAAAAAGGGATTGCGAAAGGTCGAGGAGAAGCTGCGCGCGGAGCAGTCGATACTAGCGACGTCACAGGACAGTGCACTGGCGATGAGGGGACTCTCCCAAGAGGCCATCGCCTTGGCTCTGAGCACTGGCCTTATTTCAGTCGACCCGGACCGTGCAACGTTCCAACCGCGAAGCACCAGCAGTCCTGCCCCACAAGGTGAGGGTGCAACTCGAATTCTCCAAGCTGCGGAGCGATTGGGCCACTGGGCTAGTCAGGTATCGCTTCGCGAGTTTTGCTTCGTTTTCCATTTGGAGCTTTGAATTGAAGCTGCAGGTCGTTGAAATCGTATTGTGGCCTCGCAAGGGCGGTTTTGCGCCGCGGCGAGTGCCGTTCGCCCTTAACTCAGCCAACGTTATTACTGGGGCGTCTAAGACGGGCAAGTCATCGATTATTCCCATCATCGACTACTGCCTTGCATCTGACCGCTGTTCGATTCCTGTCGGACTCATCCGCCAGACCGTTTCGTGGTTTGGCATTGTGGTGCAGACCGATGAAGGGCAGAAGCTGCTTGCGCGACCGGAGCCCGGCAAGCAACCGAGCTCCGGGGAGATGTACCTCGCTGAGGCAGAGAAGATAAGCGTTCCGCCTGTCATCTCGGAAGGCAACACAACGGTAAAGCAGGTGAAGACCATGCTTGACCGCGTCGCGCAGCTCACCAATCTCGGTACCGATGCGGACAATCAGGGTAGCGGATACTCTGGACGCCCAAGCTTCCGAGACTTGATGGCGTTTTGCTTCCAACCACAGAACGTCGTGGCGAACCCGGATGTGCTCTTCTATCGGGCCGACACGACAGAATATCGCGAGAAGCTTCGGGCCATTTTCCCGTATGTGCTCGGAGCAACAACGCCGGAAAGTCTTGAGAAGCGATGGGAGCTCGACTGCCTCAAACGCGAGTTGCGCGTCAAGCAGAGGGAGGTCGAGGCCTACGCAAAAGCATCGGCGACATGGCGTGCCAATCTTGAGAATTGGGTTCGTGAAGCGTATGAGCTTGGCTTGATTGACAAGGAGGCCCTGAAAAGCAAGGACGAAACACATGTCCTCTCGATACTCTCAAAGCTCGTGGAATCCGAGGTCCCGGAGAAGCCTATCTCGGCTGATGCGCTCGAGGACTCGGCTATCGAGTATGCCGAGTTGCAGAAAGAGGAGTCGTCGCTGAACGGCGAGCTCGCGGAAGTGCGACATAGGCTAACCCGTCTGTCAGAGCTGAAGGGCTCGGTCAGTCAGTATGAGATTTCGCTCGGGACGAGAAAGGACCGTCTGTCACTTTCGCGATGGCTGCGCAATCAGGCCCAAGATGTCAGCGAGGCAACCTGCCCTATATGCGCGCAGTCGTTGAAGTCGCATTCGGCGACGGTCGACGCCATGTGCGATGCGCTTGCGGTCGTCGAATCAGATGCGCGACGTGTTTCGAGAGCGCCATCCGTGTTCGACCGCGACTGGGTGGTGCTCAATGACAAAATGCGTGAACTCACCGACAAGCTGAATGCGGTAAGCGTACGTCGCAAAGGTATTGAGCAACGCAGCGCAAAAGCCAAGCAACAGAGACTCGCAACCAATCAGGTAGCGCGCTACCTGGGAGCGCTGGAGCAAGCGCTCGTGGTCTACTACGGAAGGGAAAATCCAGGCGCCGCGAAGGCGCTTGAGGAAATCGCTGGTCGCATCCAGAGCCTTCAATCTGAACTCTCGAAAGAGAACTATGAGGCGAAACTTGCAAGCGTATTGAAGCGACTGAAGAAATCGATGGAGAAGCTCGCGTCTAAGCTCGATGCGGAGGACCCGGACGCCTCGGTCAATCTCGACATCAAAGAGTTGACCGTCAGGGTAGGTGATGCCAGTGGGCGCAGCGACTTCCTCTGGCAGTTGGGGAGTGGCGCGAATTGGCTTACCTACCATGTGGCCGCCACTCTTGCCTTGCATGCGTTATTCCTTAGGCTGACCAACTCGCCGGTCCCAGGGCTGCTCGCTTTCGACCAGCCGAGTCAGGTTTACTTCCCACGAAAACTCGCCAGTAAGCGCGGGGACTTGGACCCGAAGATTGACGACGACGAAGATGCAGAGGCGGTGAGACGGTTCTTCGAAGTATTTGGAATGGCAACTGCTACCTTCAAGGGGGATTTCCAAATCATCGTGGTTGACCACGCGAGCCGCGACATTTGGGGCGGCCTGGAGGGCATTAACCCCGTCGAGGAGTGGAGGAACGGCAAAAAGCTGGTGCCTCTTGCATGGATTGAGGCGATGAGATTGGATGGCTCTGCGATAGCAGACGAGTGATTGTCGTCTCGGGTTTGTCGTGTTATATTTAATTCGACTCGCGGATAGATTTTTTGCCATGTTTCATGGCATGTGAAGCAAATGTTCCGAGATATGCCCTCGGTATCCCTCTGATACTGCAGATGCGCGCCGATGCGTAGGAGTATCCGCGAGTCTTTTCTCCTCCCGATAAAAATGTCGAGTCTCAAAGACCTAAAAGCAGCAACTGCCCGACGGGACCTCGCGGCACTGCTGCATGTCAAGCCGGGGATGCTCACTTATGCAATTTATAAGTCGCCAGAGGCTAATCGATACCGTAAGTTCGAAATAAAAAAACGTCATGGTGGCGAACGCGAAATCCTCGCGCCTGAGAATGGGTTGAAATTGCTTCAACGGAGATTGTCGACGCTTTTGCAAGACTGCATTGCTGAAATCAATTCTTTGCACGGGCACGTTGAAGATGAGGGGCGCTTCGGAATCGCGCACGGATTCAAGAGGAACCACACTATCATGACGAATGGGCGGGCGCATGTCGCCCGTCGCTACGTGTTCAACGTGGATTTGCATGATTTCTTCGGCACGATAAATTTTGGGCGTGTGCGAGGGTTCTTTCTGAAGGACAGAAATTTCGCCCTTCACCCTGAGGTTGCGACGGTAATTGCTCAAATTGCTTGTTTTGAGAACAAGCTCCCACAGGGCAGTCCCTGTTCCCCGGTTATTTCAAATCTAATCGCTCACTCGCTCGACATTCACCTTGTGCGTCTGGCGGCAAAGCATGGCGCGACATACACCCGCTATGCCGACGACCTTACGTTTAGCACAAACCGGCCAGAGTTTCCGCCGGAAATAGCGACGCTCAAGGATACCCATAGCTGGATACCTGGTGTCGACCTTGAGCGCATCGTTACTAGAAACGGGTTTAGTTTTAATCCCTCAAAAACACGATTGCAGTACCGAGACTCAAGGCAAGAAGTAACCGGCTTAACGGTAAATCGTAAGGTCAATGTCCCCGCAACGTATCGTTATACAGTACGTGCCATGGTCGACAAGCTCTTCAAGACTGGACAATTCGAGTTCGTGCATAAGAAGAGGGATGCGCAAGGAAACGTCGTTTTCGAGAATCGCTGCGTTGGTGAAAACAAGCAACTTCTCGGGATGCTTTCATATATCGACCAAGTAGACCGTTTCAATCACAAGCTGTGTACGGACAATGGTCGTGAGCCAGCAAGTACAGAGGGGCGCATAGCGTTGTTCAGGCGTTTTCTGTATTTTGATACTTTTTATGCTGCTCGCGAACCTATTATTGTTTGTGAAGGAAAAACCGATAACGTGTACCTGCGGTGTGCTATAAAAAGCCTCGCTACAGAATATCCAAGATTGATTGACAAAGGTACTCCGCCGAAGCTCGAGGTTCGATTTTTTAAGCATGCCGAGACGCGAACAGGTCACATTGCCGACTTAACCGGCGGTGTAGGTGGTATCTGCAAACTTTTGAAAAATTACCATGAGGACGTAACTGAATGGTTCAAGGCTCCTGTCTCCAAGTTTCCGGTCATCGTCTTGATAGACAACGACAACGGTGCGCACAGCATTTACGAGGCGATTGCCGGTATCACGAAGAAGCCTAAGCCAGAGGGGCGGGCTGACTTTATTCACGTAACCAGTAATCTTTACGTCGTTCCGACACCGTTCGGGCCAAAGAAAAAGCAGACTGCAATTGAGGATTTTTTCGACGAACACACTCTGGCGACGCAGCTCAATGGAAAGACCTTCAATCGTAGTAACAAGTCCGACGACTCAGACAAGTTCTACGGGAAAGGTGCATTTGCACGGGATGTCGTGGCGAAGCAGGCGAATACTATTGACTTCACTAAGTTCCGGGCCATCCTTGATAGGGTCATGAAGGTGCTGGACCACTATGAAGAGAGCCAAAAAAAGTAGGCGAAATAGAACTTCAACTGCTGATGACTAAGCACGTTCTCGAGCACCGGTTATCACGACTCCCCATGCCAGGTTGCCCGAAGCGAACTGGTATTATTTTGCGTCTATTACTGTTGCGCGCCAACAGTGTTGATGTCAATCAATAAAGACATCATTGGAAAACTTTCGTTTGACTATTGAGTGACTCCGTCTAGAATTGATGTCCACGCACCTATCGAGAGGATTCGGAAGCGATGTTGGCTTTTGACATTCATAAGCCGGCGTCGGCATGTAAAACGATTTACATGCGGGTATTCCCGATGGGCGTTTAACGTTACACACCAATAATGCGGGGGACGTATGTCTGGAGGCGGTGGTGGTAGTGGTGATTGGCGGCCGGAACCGAAAGCACCAGTGCCGGAGCCGAGAGGTGATGGAGGCGGAGGCGTCGTGGCAGGCGACCCGTGTGTCATCGACGAAGTGACGTCCCTCAATTCGGTGTCCCCGGCTGCATTGCGTAACGTGGGACCGGGCAGCCTGCTCAACGTGGTGTTTATGGCAGGGCCACCCCAACGACTCGTCGTGCAGGACAACTCCGGGCAAATCGTCGGGTCTATTACTTCGCGCTCCATGCTTCAGATTATCGAATGCATTCAGAGCGGCCGTCGGTACGTCGCAGAGGTATTAGGTATCCAAGGTGGCTCCTGCCAAGTGCGGGTGCGACTGGCATGACTCAAAGCGAAATCACTGTCGTTGGCGGCGTCTATCACGAACACTGCATCTGGCCCGTATGGGACCAAATCTTTGGCTCTGGTGGGCGAGCGGCCACCGCGCTTGTCAGTCACGTCAACAAGGTGACGCTGCACACCTATGCGCACCCGGACGTCGAAACTGAATTTAAGACTGCGGCAACGCTGTACAAGTTCGACCTGGTCATAACCGCTGCTCGGGCCGGTATTTCGTTCGAATACGTGCACTGTATGTCGACGCCTGTCATTCGGCCGGCTCTCGCGCGTATTCATGCGCACGAGCCAATCGAAGTGAGCGCCGACGCAGTGCTGCGTTTCGGGATGCTGGAGGGCTCAGGGAGGGTGAACGCGAAATGGTGCGTCTACGACCCGCAATCCGCATTTCATCCGGAACCGTTCTGGGATAACGGCAGCCACGCCGAGCATCTTGCGATTGTCGCCAACCGAAGCGAGATTACCGCGATGGCGGGGGACTCGAACCCGAAGACGGCGGCAGCGGCGCTGTTGCAGCGCGGCGCTGAAGTTGTTGTTGTCAAGTCGGGGCCAGCCGGTGCGTACGTGTACACGACAGACGGCGCAGAGGCGCATATTCCTGCCTACCGTAGCGACATGGTATGGACCATTGGCTCGGGTGACGTGTTTGCTGCCATCTTTGCAGCGCAATGGGCGGTACACAGCGTCGGCCCTGCTACCGCGGCTGAACTTGCTTCACGTGCCGTTTCGCAATACGCGGAAACGATGGGATTGCCTGCAGCCCCAGCTCAGGAGCTGTCAGAGGCTCAGCGCACGCCTTCGTCCACGGTTTCCGGGAAGGTTTATCTCGCGAGCCCGTTCTTCAACCTTGGGCAACGGTGGCTCGTGGATGAGGCGCGACGCTGCCTGGCTGAGCTCGGCCTTGAGGTATTCTCCCCGGTTCATGATGTCGGTCGAGGTCCTGCTCACGAGGTGGGGCCGAAGGACATCGAAGCCTTGAACTCATGCGACCGAGTCCTTGCGATTCTCGATGGTCTCGACGCAGGCACCGTATTCGAAGTCGGATACGCTCGCGCGAAGGGCATCCCCGTATATGCGCTTGCACAGGCAGTCAACGAGGAAAACCTGAAAATGGTGGTTGGCTCGGACTGCAACATGTTCTTCGACTTTGTGACGGCGCTGCATCACACGGCGTGGAAAGCATGAGGACTGCACTTCTTTTGTCCGGGGGGATGGACTCGGTCGCCATTGCTTACTGGGTGCGCCCGGAAGTCGGCATCACGGTGGCGTATGGCCAGCGCGCAGCCCAAGCAGAGGTACGCGCGGCCGCTGCAGTGTGTGAAGCGCTGAACATCGAGCACCACGTAATTGAAACCGACTTGAGCGCATTGGGTAGCGGCGACATGGCGGGCTTGGCGCCCACGACACTCGCTCCTGTATCGGAGTGGTGGCCCTTTCGCAACCAGATGCTGGTTACTCTGGCTGCAATGAAGGCCGTCACGCTCAATGTGAACAAACTCCTGATAGGTTCACTTCGGACCGATGGCATCCACGCGGACGGCAAGCCTGAGTTCATCGCAGCCATGAGTGCAGTGCTGCAATGCCAGGAAGGCGGGATAACGCTCGAAGCTCCCGCTATCAAGTTAAGTGGCGCGGAGCTCATCAAGACGTCTGGTGTTCCAACTGACCTGCTCGCGTGGGCCCACTCCTGTCACGTCGCCAATGAAGCTTGCGGAATGTGCCGCGGCTGCAGAAAGCATTACGAGACGCTCGAGGAGCTTGGGTTTGACCCGTATTGAAGACCCACAACCGCTAGATGATGGTCCGTATTTGGACTATGCATGGCCGGTTGAATCAAGCGCGCCGTTCGAACCATTCACCGCTCCCGCACGAAGGGCGTTTGTCGACGTGTTCGAGAAACGCCGCTCCACTCGCACACTCTCGCCAGCTCCGCTGGAGCTGACGGTCGGCGCGCTGCTTTTCGCGTTAGCGCCTCGGTTTTGGAAAGAAGGTGACGCGCTGCGACGAAGCCGTCGTCCAGCACTATCGGCCGGCGCAATCCATCCAATCTCGGTGTTGCTATTCGACAAGTCGGCCGTTTTTCGCGTCAATGCCGATTCGTGCATGCTCGAGAAGCTCACGTTTCCGTCTGAGGTGCACGACGCCTGGGTCAGCAAATGCCAACAGGTGCTTCCCAGCGCGAACGGGGCGCTCCTCACGCTCGTCGCTGACATGGCTCGTCCGATGAGCGCGTACGCGCGTAGCGAGACGCTTGTTTGGCGCGACGCCGGCGCTACGCTTCAAACTCTTGCGCTTGTAGCAGAGCTGTTCAGCCTGGGCTTCTGCCCTCTGGGCATACTCGGCAACGAAGTCGTTGCAGCCCTTCCGTCGGGGGAGCAACTACTCGCGGTCGGTGCTGCGGCAATCGGATTGCCGGTACAAGACTGACCGGCACGGTTTCGATTAGTGAATATTGACGCTGTCGTCTGCGAAGAGCTCGAGTTGCTCGGCCTGCGTACGCGTCTTTCGCATAATGGCGGCCAGGCGGCGCATGTGGTCCCACATGAGACCGTCGAGCGTGGCTGCAGAGACATCGATTGCGCGTGCGAATGCGATGAAACGCGCTTCAAGCTGCCGATAGTGAGTCTCTGGCTGCCAATCTTCCGGGAACAGACCAAGGTGTTGGCCGACTCGAAGAATGTGAATGTCCAGAATCGCAACCTCGCTTTGCGGGCGAAGGTTGCGAACAATCCACGAAGCTGTTTTGAGACCGATGCCCGGCAGCTCATTCAACTGGTCTCGGAAAGCAATGTCGTCATCGGGTGGAGTGAAATCGGCCAGCTGCTCCAGGCAGCCGCTCAGATAGCGCGCCTTCTGTCGTATGAATCGGTATTTGCGCTCGCGACCTTGGAAGATGAACGGTTCGCTCAACGCTTCTTCGAGCTCTTGCGCAGAGGTGCCCGCGCGCAGAAGGTTTCGCTCGCGAACGCGCGAATAGGCAGCCAAGGCCAATTCGGCTGGCATCCCCCAGCCTCCGAGCAGACAAGCAGCAACCTCCTCCTCAAGCGAGCGGCCGAGGCGAAAATCGCAGAAGGTGCCGGATTCCGTGTGTTGCCAAGCTTGCCCGCGCCAGTAAGCGGGGGTCATCAGCTCATCGAACGCTCCCCAACAGATGCCAGGGAGCACTTCTTCATGCACTGATGGTAGGGTCAGCTCGCGGAACTCCCCCGCGATATGGGCGTACATGGTTTGCATTCTGGACCGGTGCTTGTCTGGTATTCTCGTGCGCAGCTGGAGTGCATCCGCAGGGCGTCGCATCATACATCAGTCCTTCCGCGACTCGATAGACGGGTCGCTGCCTACGCAGTATAGGAAAAAAATATTTCGATTCGCGGATTTCCGCTCGTCGCCCAACGAGAGCCGCGAGGCCGCGGAAAACGACGCTCATGCGGCAGATGGTCACAGCACAAACCATCGCCAGCAGTTAGTTCGAACCCCAATTTTTATCTCTTCCCGCGGTATAGCTGCAGTCCGACAAAGGCGCAAGCACAGTGGCGAACATCGAGCATCATCAGGCCGCGTTGGCGAATTGTTAGCGTAGCGTGGTCTGAAAGGTCATCCGTGATAGCCGCGAACGACAGCAGGTCCGACTCACCAGGTTTGGTCCATCGCGACCACAGACAGGCGACGTACATCAGTTGCCGGTGGCAGGGGCGAAACTCGAGAACGACGTTCTCGTCCTTGTTGCGCGTCTCCAGCAACCGGCGCGAAGCGCTCTGGGCGTCAGTCGCCTCAGTGCCCGACCGCGACATCCTCGCCGATGCGCGCGTCGACGACGGGACGCCGGTGCTCGGCGCCCCGTCGGAAGGTGAATGCATCGTCGCAGACTACAGCTCGATGAGCCTCATGCTCGGTCGGCATCCGCTTTCCTTGCTGCGGCCGGTGCTTCTCGACCAACACCTTGTGCCGGCAGCAACGCTCATGACATATCGGAACGGCAGACTCGCGCGTGGATGCGGAATCGTCACGGTGCGTCAGCGCCCTAGGACCGACCGCAAAGGGCGGGATGTTCGTTACCATCCGGGCAGGTTTATCGCCATAGTGCGGACCAAATAGCTCTCACTTAGGCTTCAAGGTTTCGCGCTGCGACTCAGCATGACTAACGCCGCGCTACCTCTTGCTCGAGCCGTGTGCTTCGGCCAGCCAGTCTCGAATCCGTTGTTGTGCCTCCGCATCCCCGATACCGCGCTGGCCATCGAGCAGGACGAGATGCGGCTCCAGATTGAGAGCGCTCGTGTTCAGGTGATACGCACCGTAAACCGAATCGTCAATCGCGAGCCAGTTTTTGAGACGGTGCCCAAATACGTACGAGCGAATGATGTATGTCCGCGCGGAGCCGTCCTGCACGTAACCGAAACGTGGCCTGATACCCTGAGTTGTCCCGACTACCCGTTTAGCAAGCTGTTGTGGCAGATATGACAAGACCGTTTCCAAAGGCAACGTGCCGAGCCATGAAGTGGTCAGAACAATTTCAACCTCAGGGTAAGGGTCAAGCAGGCTAGCCAGGAGAGGAGGAAATTCGAACGACGGATTCCCGGTGTCGAGCGACACGTGCCCACTTTTATCAAGCAATGCATGGCCACGATGGAGCGCTCCGTCATAATCAACAGTGTCGGTTGGTCCAGGACCAGGGCCTGCGGCTTTAACTCTTTGCGCATGGCGTAGACCTCCGATTCAGGATTGAGCAATCGAAAACGGACATTGGGACCGGCAGACTTCTATCACTTTCCATATCGAGCCCAAACATTGGCCGCGTCCGCCCATCCACAGTGAATCATTGAGCGCAACTGACTTCTCGTCACATCGCTTGTGATGGGGGTTTGCGTCGACGCTTACTTGCGCGCTGCCTCGGACTCGCGTTTCTCGTCATCATCAAAGGATTGACCGTTGGGACCGGGGCAATCAACTCGAGCCAGGACTCGCGGCCTAAGGTGCGTACGACTTCGATAAGCGTGTGCAGCGACGAGCCATTTCCGCTTTCAAGATTTCGCAGCGAACGTACGCTAATGCCCGCTCGTGCCGCGAGAGTCACTTGGTCGAGGTTTCGATGGAGGCGGAGCGCTTTCAAGCTTTCACCCAATTCAACTTCCCACTCTCGTACCGTTCGGTTGCGCATTGCCGCCCCCCGACATGAAGCCCCATATCGTTAACGCGCGAAATTACAAGCAAGTTTTTGCCTACAAAACTGAAGAACGTCGTGTAACAGGTGAAATGTTGCCGCTTGTTGCGAGCGCGCATCTCTTTCTCCGCTCAGTCATGTCAAGAACGGTCGGAACCCCCTCCATCCCGCCCCGTGGTTTCCTTGTTCCCTACTCGCATCGCCCCCTCCGGAGTGTCATTGCCCCCCTCCTCGAGCAATGAAGCCCCGTCGCCCCCGGTGCCGCAGCACCCGTCGAACGAGACGAACACCTGAACAGGCTACCCTCGTCAATGTAGCGGCGCTTCATGCGGGCAATCACCAGTGAAGCGACGAGCCCGCACAGCGGCACAACCACACCCAGAATGCATATGGTGACGCGATGGAGGTCTTGGCCAAACACACGTTACTCTCGTAAGGCACATGCGGGATGTCATCGGAGATGGCCGAGGAAGCGACACGCAACATCGCTCGTGGCTCCGCGTCGAGGACCATGTTCCCCCGATTACTACCAGGAGTCGAGTCGGGAAACCGCTTCGGCCTGCGCTGCCCAGAGTGCACTGACCAATTGCCTGGCGGTCGTACCCGCCAAGCCTCCCTTTGCGCTCACTGTATTCCGTATGTAACTCGTTGCCCATGGCATGGCTGCCGCCTGGTCTGCATGCACGAATCCAGCACGCTCGAGATGCTCATGTCGAGCACGGGAGGGCATGCACGAGCTGACAACTCACTCCGCTACGCTCAGCTTTCGTGCTCGGTGAGCGAGGTCATGCCGCGTGAACCGCTCTGGCCGAAGACGTTCGGATTGCTGCGCGAGAAAGGGTACGTGCCGCTGCATGTACCGTGCGAAGACTGTTTGAACTACACGGATTTCCCTGGGCGCACATTGCATGCAGGACACCACTGTGGCTGCGGACTCAAGCCTTTGCCGGAAACAACTCGGCTGACGGACGCAAAGGCGGAGGCAGAAATCAGCGTTGCACGTGTCGTATCACTTCTCTTGGAATCTGACTACCATTCACTCACCACTACAAGGACGGCGAGGTGGCTGAAGCGGTCAAGCGCAAAGCCGAGCGGCTAAAATCGCGTACCTGACACGAGATATTCGAAATGAGCGATTTTGATTCGAAGCGACGACAGCGTTTTCTAGGCGAGGACTACTTCAAGTGGCTGCTGGCCTCCTTTTCTGAAAACATCGCGAGTTGGGAAGACAGGCTGACCCCTATCGGCGATACTGAAAATGAGAGGAAGGCGCTGACCAGAGGCATTGTTGCCTCCGACAGCTATCGTCGCTTTCTGCTCATGTACACGGGCGGCGCGGACATCAGCCTGCTAAGAGACGAATTCGATTCGGTGGTCTCCGCATTCGAACAACTCACGATAGCCGAGCGCGTGCATCAGGCAGATGATCGGCAGCCGCCGCTCGCGTTCAGTGAAATCGGCGATTATGAGACCGCGATGCAGCTGATTGGCTTTTGCTACCTGCTGCATCGGCGTGACTTGCTGCCGCGCATCGTCGCGATGTTCGACCCGGCCTACCGCGGGAAGGACACACTCTACGAAGACCTGCTCGCGTATGAACTCGAGGGGCGTGTTGACGTCGACAGCTGGTTTCACGATGTTCCGTATCGGCCGCTCGTCTTCAGCCTTTACCGCGAAGCGAAACAGGAGTGTGTCGACGACATCACGCAATATCTCGAAGCCTGGTATCCGGGCATGGCCGCAGCGGTGTGGCATGACGGCCACCTCGAAGCACAGAAGGGCGACAAGGGGACGTACGTTGGCTATTGGGCAATCGAAGCCGCAGCGGTTGCCTATCTGCTGGAACTGGACGACAGTTCCTTCCGGGACCATCTGCTGTATCCGAAGGACCTAGCCGACTTTGCGCGCAACTTCGACCCCGCGAAGGGGAATCCGCCGGCACTTCAGAACAAAGGGCCGAAGACAGTGCGTACCGGTCAGGTATGCCCGGAGACCGGTATCTGGAAAGCACAGGGCCACCATGTGCCCGGCGTGATGGTGCAACAGGGCGAGCGCATGCCAGAAGTGTTCGCTCCGGACAGGTCAGGTGCATACCGCTCCCAACCTGCGCTCTGGGAGTTTGAACGCAAGGCCTGACGCATAGACGAGTTCTCCAAGCCACACGCGCAAATTTTGATGCGCGCGGTCTTGCCGAACTTAACGCCTTACTTTGCGATGAGGAAACGGTCGCGATTCTTTGCGTCGTGAATCCAGAGCGGAGCACGACCGCGCCCAGACCACGTCTCGCCAGTCTTCGGACGGAGCCTCGCACACACCGAGGCTCTGTGCGAGGCCGGCCGTAACCGAAACTATTGGAAAAACGAGGGTACCGATATTCAAGACGTGCACGCAAACACCGACCGGCTTGGGTGTGGCCGGGCAAGCCGAGGAAATCATTGATTTTCCAACGAAATCTGCGTTAGACCAGAACTGATGGCGACGTGCAACTAAAACTAATGAAACTCAGCACGCGCTCAACTACAACCTCGTTTCGACAGAGCGCAAGCAACGCGCAAAGCAGGACACTCAATAATTGGTTTGCGCGCCCCGCCATCCGGTAATGCATACGCCGGAGGAGGATTCCCACGTCGTCGAACTCGACGAAAACCGACTACGTTCCGGGAAGCCGATATATTCGCCTTTTAGCCGGGCCAGTCATCGACGGGAATGAACTGCATGTGCTTCGTTCCAGCGACAACAGTATCCAGGAATGCCGGGAATCCATCTGCTACACAGTACAGGTTGCCGCATTCGGCCACCTTTGCGATATCCGGCTTGGCGGTGTCGCCGGCATGCAGATTGGTTCTATCCCAATAAAGAACCTTTCGAGCATCGCCGAACTTCGCAAGCGCATAGTAATTTCCACCCGGGTCATCGCCGATCACGAAGAATTCATTCAGGAACCCGACCTCATCCCTGACGCGCTCATTCTGCTCAATCAGATCAAAATTATCATTATTGGCAGCGAGCCCAAACAATGACGAAAAGGAGATCACTCCGTTATCGACACCCGAGAAATCGAGATCGAGATAATCGGCGCCACTGACAAACAAGCCGTTCCACTTCTTCAGAAAATTCGCATATTCCACCGGAATACCGAAACCAATCCGGGATTCCAGCTCAGTAAAAAACGGCGCCGCAGGCTTTACACCATACAGAACTGGCACATTACCTCCTCAACACGACGGTCGATTCTACGATAGCGCAACACCATATGCGATTGAAGCACTACCCTCCGTTCAATTCCCGGAGGCGGCCGAACCGGCCCGGACGAAATGATGTTCCATCCTCGTGCGCAGCACGCCATCGAGCGCGGCAAGTCGATCGCGCAGTCGAACCGCTTGCCCTTCCGTCATTTCCCCGAGAACGATCTTCTGCTCGAGAACGTCACCACAGCGGGCGATGGCCCATCGGTCGACCGTGGCGGTTTCGCCTTCAAGTACGGCAGCCGCTGTCGACACGATGCCGGGATTCAATCCCGAAACGAGATGAACCGTATGCGTGAGCGTGAAACCGGGAAGGAGGTGCGACCAGTCTTCACAGACGGTCTGGCGGGAAGCAGCGGTATCATGGCGCATGATTGCTCCGGTTGAGTGGTTATCGAACCGGTGCCAGCTATGCTGCTCCCGTTTCGTTGCCGTAAATCGGCCGCATCGCCTCAAGGGCGTCCACCTTGCCCGGGAGGGCAGGTTGGCGTCGGATAACCCGACTCTGGATGCTTGGTTTCTCTCGTTCGACATTCCGAACGATGGTTCATTATATCGAAAAGCACGCGTAGCGCAAGAAGTGTCGGGAGAGCGGCACTTTAGCCGGATGACCTCACCGATCCAGCCCTTGTAAGCGACGCGACAGGAAGAGCTGTGTCAGTCCTCCTCACCTCCCTCCAAACACCCCGAAACCTACGCCCTCACGCGATATACCTGTTCTTGATCCGAATATCCCGCCCCTTGAACGGCCCCGTATCGTGCTCATGCAGATGCACGACCACCTGCTTCGGATCGAACAACCTCGACACCTCACGAAAATCCTGGTTCACGCGCTTCATGCCCTCGAACAACTCGCCATGCAGCGCCGCATCGTCAAGCGGCATCCCTACACTGCCCAACGCCCGTTCGAGATGGAGGTGCAGGAAACTCGTCAACTGCGCATCCTCGGTCGTCGCGAGCTGGAACGTGCTGATCGCGTCATGCAGCACCGGCGAAGCGGACAGAACCTGCTCGATGTCGGACGGGAACACCTTCGCGCCATAGAACGGCACGCTCGAATCGTTGCGGCCGTACACGAACAGGAACGGGAAATGGCTGGTCCGCGCGGCAAAATCCTGCAGGCGCATGCCATGTGCCGACAGACGCCTGTTCAGCTCGCGGAATCGATACGTCCCACCCGAATCGCGAATGTTGTACCGGATCTTCGGCGCGGCGCCCGACTGCCTTCCGATAGTCACCAGCAGTTCGCCATCGTCATTCGTTTCGATCACGTAATCGAGCGCGTTGTACTGGAAGATCATCGGCGGCGTATCGCGGCCGAACAGCTCGCGGCACAACTCGGGCCGCGTGAGCAACGCACGCCGCAGGCCGATCGTCGTCGGCGTCTCGACGCCGATGTTGATCTCGAGGTCCGACGCGCCATACGACGAGATCACCGTGCTCGCCTTGCGTAGCAGATGGTCGCGCAACGCTTCCGACAACCCTTCCCCGCCGACGATGAAATCGATGTGGTACGCGCTCAGGTCGAGATCGCATTCGTCGACCACCGAGCGGATGAACGGCGGGTAGCCGAATATCAGGTACTGGTATTTCGGCCCGAACAGCTTCAGCGTGTTGATCAGCTTGGCCTTGTCCGGGCCGATCGACTTCATGATGCCGACGTCGACGAGCGACATCGACACGTTCATGCCGGTCGCCCACGGCCCGAGCGCAAAGCAGTTCAGCAGCATCTTGCCGGAGTCGCGGAACACCAGCTGATAGTTCAGTTGCAGGATGCGCTTGACGTCGCTGCGTTCGGCCGCGCTGCGCACCCAGTTGTTCGGCTGCCCCGTCGACCCCGACGATTCGTCGATGACGACACCCGACTTCGGAATGGCGCCACCGTAGCAGCGCTGCTCGATCGAATAGCGCTTGATGTAATTCTCCTTGGTCATGGCGGGCAGGTCCGACAGCCGCCATGTGCCGCCGGCCTTGTAGCCTTCGGCCTTCAGGAACTCGATGTAGGCCGGGCACGACGTGCTCGCCTTGAGGAACGCGACGCGGGCGCGCATGCGGCCGACATAAGCCAGATAGGGCTGAAAAATCGGCGCGTTGAGGAACACATAGAGACGTCCGTCGACGCTGATCACGCGGCGAAGGAACCAGAGCGTCCAGAGAACGGCTTCGAGAAAAAGGCGAATGAGCGTGTTCATGCGGATCTCGGCGAGTGAGACGGAACCGGCGCATCGACGAGGATGTCGGCAAGCGCCCTGCGTTGGCTTTGCGGCGGCGTACGCGAGTAGCCGACCTTGAACACGAGCCATGCGCGGTCGACTCCGGCATGCGCGCTGAACCACGCGGCGGCGTCGGGGTTCGTGACCAGGTTGCCGTACGGATGCAGGTACAGGCCGAGGCTCGTCAGCGCCAGCCAGAAGCGCAGCAGGAAGCGGCCCGACTCGATCGCCTTCTCCGGATTGAAGAAATCGCCGCTCAACACGCCGATCGCCGGCACATGGCCGAGCTGCGACCGGTACCGGCGCTTGAAATAGAAGCGCGTCGGCTTGAACGTCAGGATCTTCGACAGACGCGCGGACATCCAGAACTCGGCGCGCGACAGATTCATGCAGCGCCAGTCGAGACCGTCGCGATGTCGGGCAGTCGAGCGTTCCGTGAACCGAAACCAGGCCGTGATTTCATCGTGGTAGTCCGCGACGTTCATGTCATGGAACACGGCGTCGATGTTCGCCGCGATGATCGGCTCGATCAGTTCCGCACCCGACAGGTGCGTATATCGATGCCCCCATTCGTCGGCCAGCGCCGCCAGTTGCGTGACGGCGGCATCCGGCACCGGTGTCGGGTCCATCGAAATGCGCGACGTGCGGCGCGCCAGCATCAGCGCAGACGGATCGTCGCGCGACGCATCCGCGTGGGTGTTGGCGACGAGCCGTAACGCAGCGAATGGAATCAGCCCCGGCGGCGTCGGCCGGGACAGGATGGCCGCGAACTCCCGCACCGGGCGATGCAGTTGCCATTCGATGCGCAAGCCATGCGGTGCCGCGAGCAGATCGATCGCGTCGATGAACATGCCCATCGCGGACAGCAGGAACGCGCCGGTCGTGTCTTCTTTCGGCAGCGTGCGCGTGCCGTCGATGAACAGCTCGGCGTAATCGTCCGAGATCAGTTGCACCCGCCATGGCTGAACGTTGTGCGGCGACGGTGCGTGTCGGGCCACGGACAGGATCGTGTGCCAGACAGTAAAGCTTTCTGTGGGAATCCCCGGCATATCTCGTGGCTTCCTTGTTGTTGTGCGGCTGATTGCCGTTGTGGCGCGAGAACCGGCCCCTCTCAAGACCGGGTGAAGCTGTGCGCATCTTACATGAGGGCCGAGGCAGCCTCATGGATGCACGGGCGGCAGATCGGCGGCGACGCAACTGTCCGCGCCCCGCAGCATCGTCCTTCGTCGCATGCGGGGCCTCGTGGCCGGTTGAAGCTCCGCTCGAGAAACCCGCTACTTCGACAAATGCAGCTTCTTCGACACGACGATGCCGCTCGACTGACTCACCAGCGAGATGTCACGGATATCCATGTGCAACGTGGAGATCCTCGTCGTGATGTCGGTCGGCTCGTCGATACTCGGATCGACATGCTCGGTTTGTTCCGTCAGGTAAGGCCGAACCAGCCGCCCGGAGAAAACGAGTGCGAATTCGCCACCCGCTCGTGCGTGCTCGGCGGGCGATAGCCGCATGCGGCTACGAATTGCGGTCTTTTTACCTTGGCCGGAATCGAGTTCGATGATGTCGACGTGCTGGATGTACCCTTTCGCCTTCGCTTCGGGCGCAATCACGAGCCCGCGCCCTCGCGGCCCCGTCGTGACTTTTCCGAGCAGGATGCCCGCGCGGTCGTTGCGCTCTGCGTCGAACAGGTCGACGTCCAGCGTCAACAGGTGCCGGCGTGACGAGTACCTCAGCCCGTACCGCACCGGCACCACGAACGTCACGTCACGATCCAGATCGACGGACGCCAGGTCGGGATTCGGGCCATGCCGGTCGACGGCGCTGGAGACCAGGCCGCGAACCCGGTCGGGCAACGAAGGTGAGTGGGTATTGACGTGCAGCTTCTTCAGCGCATCCCGGATTGCAACCGGGTCGTCGCCGGTTATCGGTCGTGCCGGCGACGTGTCGTGACTGACCGCCGACGCGATGCGCGCCGTGCCGTCCACAGCCTCCGCCGCTGCATGCGCCGCGACCGGCGCCAGCATCATCGTCAGGGCGACGACGCACGCGAAGTTCGAGCGACCCAATGTGGATTTCCGGTAAAACACGACGAACTCCCGAGTTTCTTGCAGATCGATCAACGACGTGCACTATAGGGTGGAATGATCGGCAACACACCCGCCGTTTGACATTCACGGATGGCCGGCGCGCCCATCATGGGTTCGTCGTCGGCACGGCGGCAGGCCAACGAACACACTACCGTGTTGCCCGCGCGACAACAACCGGCGGGAAACGCGAAGCGCCCCCCCGTCAGGAATCCGCACACTCATCCCCGCCCGTCCTCGCGCCGATACTCCGCCGGCGCCTTCCCCACCAGCTTCCGGAAGTCGCGCGTGAAGTGCGCCTGATCGAAATATCCCAACGCCTGGGCCAGCTCCGCGAGATCGACCGCCTCGCCGCCCGCGAGCTTGTCCGCGGCTTCGTGCAGGCGATAACGACGGATCACCCATTTGGGCGTCACCCCGACATGGCTGGAAAAGAGCTGCTGCAACGTGCGTTCGCTCAACCCCGCGCGCTCGGCCAGGTCGCGCACCTGCGTGAGCCCGATGTCCTGTTGCAGCATCTGCAAGATGGCATGAATACGCTCGACCTGCGGATCGGGCGGCGGCAGCACCCGCAACAGCAGCGCCTCGGCCGCCGCCACCATCCCGGCATCGTCCCCGGCGCCGAGCACGGCCGCTTCGGCTTCCGCATCGCCGCAGTCGAACAGCGTCGACACCGGCAGCACCTTGTCGGTCGTCAAATGCACCGGTTTGCCGATAAACGCCCGGAACGCGCCCGGCCGGAACCGCATGCCGATCACCCTGCCGGCGCCCGCGAGCGTCGTCTCGAACGCCCCCGACACCACACCGAAGATCCCCGTCTGCCGCCGGTCGAACACCACATTCACGCACGGATACGGCAGTGTGCGCTGCACGTAAGGCGGCTGGCCGCGCAGATCCCATTCGACGATCCAGTGGTGATCCAGCACCCCGGCCAGTTCGGCTCGCGGGTAATAGCGATTGAGACGGAAGCGCTGATTGATCGCCTTCGGGCCGACCACGCCCTTGGGCGTGTCGGTCACGTTACGCAGGTCGGCCATGGTCGGGGAACCGTTGAGGTGAAGGCGCAATGATGCACCGCCACAGCGGGTTTTTCCAAGACGAGGGGGCGCAACCGTCCTACATTCGAATCCCTGCCGACGAACGCACCACCGGAGCCCGCCATGCCGCAAGACCGTCACCTGATCCTGTTCCACTCTCCGCGCAGCCGCTCGGCCGGCGTGCGGATGCTGCTCGAGGAACTGGGCGCCGCCTATGAATTACACGCGTTCGATCTCTCCACCGGAAAACACCGCGACGCCGAATACCTGCGCATCAATCCGCTGGGCAAGGTTCCCGCGCTGCGTCACGGCGACGTGATCGTCACCGAGCAGGCGGCCGTCTACATGTACGCGGCCGAACTGTATCCGGAAGCCGGCCTGTCGCCGGCGCCGGGCGATTCGCTGCGCGGCCCCTATCTGCGCTGGATGACGTTCTATGGTTCGTGTTTCGAGCCGGCCGTCGTCGACCGATCGATGAATCGCCCGCCCGCGCCCTACTCGACGTCGCCCTACGGCGACTTCGATACCGTCGTCGACACAATCGATGCGCAACTGGCGAAGGGGCCTTACCTGCTGGGCGAGCGCTTTACCGCCGTCGACGTGCTGTGGGGCTCGGCGCTGAACTGGACCACGATGTTCAAGCTGGTGCCCGAGACGCCGCGCATTCGCGCCTACATCGACCGCGTGCTAACACGCCCGGCCATCCAGCGCGCGCAGGCGGCAGATGCCGCGCTGGCGGCGGAACAGGACAAGGCCAAAGAGGCGGCCGCAGCGGCGGGGTAATCCATTGGCGGGCCGACCTTGGCACCGGATCCGCCCGCCGCCCCGTTAAAACACCGTATGCAGCCCCACCCGCGCCACCGTCTGGTTCGCTGAACCTGAAGCCCCGTTCGGATCGAGCACGCCATTGACCTGTGCATTCGCGCCGCTGTTCGCGCGTTGGCAGTCGGCCGACACATAAACCATCGTCCGCTTCGAAAACAGGTACTGAAGCGCCACACTGACCTGATGCGCGTGGTTGTCGTTCACCGCTTCGTTGCCCTTCATGTACATGTACTTCGCGCCCAGCACGACATCGGGCCTGATGTGCCACAGCCCGCCGGTCTCCGCCATCCACACGCCGGCATCGTTGAACGCGTTGCGCACGGTCGTCACCAGCGCACTCGCAGTCACGGCGCCGAAGTCGTAATGCATCCCGACACCCCAGTTGCGCACGCTGGTGGACGGCACGCCAGGCGCGGGACCGTACTTCTCGTTCGTGTAGGCCGCACCGATCCCGAACGCCCCCATCTCGTAGCTCACCCCGGCGCTGACCGCATTGTCCGCGCCGACCGAGCCGGCCACCCCGCCGAACGCGTACATCACGCCGCCGGAAAAACCCGCGATCGTCGGCGAACTGTACTTGACGGAATTCGCGATCGGCTTGCTGCCTGCCGTGCGATCCCAATCGAACGCACCGGTCGGATTGTCCGGCAGCGCGAGACGCTGGAACGGGCCGTTGCGAAAGCCGTACAGCCCCGAGATATCCCGTGCGATCGCATTGCCCTTCGAAAAGAGCGAATCCACCATGAAGTCGTACTGGTTGCCCAGCGTGATGCTGCCGAACCGGTTGCTTTCCAGGCCCACATACGCGTTGCGTCCGAAAATCCCCGTCCCGACGATGCTGCCGTTCGCCATCGAGAACTGGTTCACGAGCGCGAACGTCGCGCGATACCCGCCACCGAGGTCCTCAGTCCCGCGAAAGCCGAAGAGATTGGGCGCGAATATGCCGTCGTCGAACTTGACGTTCTTTCCGCCGCCCTCGTTGCTGACATAAGAAATGCCCGCGTCGATCAGACCGAACATCGTCACGCTGCTCTGCGCCGATGCGCCGTGCGCCACGGCAAGCATCATCACTGCTCCAAACCTGAGTTTCATGTCGTCTCCGTCTTTTTTATGAAAATGCGAGGCCGCCACCCGCTACGTGGCGGGTGCTCGCTCGGTGCTTCAAAGGAAATTGCGTTCATTCAGGCGGAATCGAACAGCGCCTGAATCATTGTTAGCTTTACTGATTGATAAACTCGATGACAACCACATCAATCGGCCCCGCTCGTACTCATCGAAACGCCCGAATCAAGCGTCCCGATGGATGATCCACGCGGTGGAATCCACCTCGACTGTCACGGCCTCCAGCGCCGAACCCGAGCAAGGCCCGTCGATACACACGCCATCGTCGAACCGGAACAGCGCGCTGTGATGGGCGCACATCAACACCTGAGACCGGTAACAGGAAACGCTACCCGGGACGAAATCGAGCGGCACCGAGAAGTGCGGGCAGCGATTCACGTACGCCCACACCTGCCCGCCGCGTCTCACGACGATCACGGGGCGTCCGATGCAGGCCTCGTCGACGACCCGCGCGCCGCCGTCGGGCACATCGGAAAAACGGCAGAGTTGTCGGGCTTCCATGTCTCACACCCGCTGCTCGGGATTGCCGAGGCTCCAGTCCCACGGCCGCACTTCGACGTGCGAAAACAGCCCTTCCTTCACGTACGGATCGTTGCCGACGAACTGCATCACCGCGTGAATGTCGTCCGCCTCCACGACGAGCAGCGTGCCGTTCATCGCGTCGCCGTGCGGGTCCAGCGTCGGTCCGCCGAGCCGCACGACCACGCCGTGCTGGTCGGCCGAGCGCAGGTAGGTTCGATGAATCGGCCGCATGCGGTCGCGCACGTCGCGCATGCCCGGCTGGTCCGTCGCAAACACCGCAAAAAATCGCGCCATGTCGATCAACTCCGGTCGAGGACGAACGCGCGAAGAGGCCGTACGACGCACCGCACGCGCAGGCGCGCGTCTGGCGTGCCGTCGAAGCCGGCGGCGACCTGCCCGGTCAACCCGGCATCGCCGTCATGGTGGTCATCGCTCATGTCTGTCTCCATTGACGCGCGAGCCGCTCACCGCGGCGCGCGTCCTTCCCATGCATCCTGAAGCAGCGCGCGAATCGCCGCGCGCTCGATCGGCCGCGGGTTCGCATACGGATTGCGACAGGCGAGGTCGGCCGCTTCGTCGAGACCGCTCTCCGGCATCCCGAGGTCGGCAAGCGCCGGTGCGATGCCGAGCCGCGCGTTCAGCGCGAACAGCTGCGGGCCGGCTTCGGCTGCGTCGTTCCCGCCCAGGGCGCGCGCCACGCGGCGCAGCGCATCGGGCGCGGCGGCATGGTTGTAGTGCGCGGTATGCGGCAGCATCGCCGCATGCGTCTGCGCGTGCGGCAGGTTGAAGGTGCCGCCGAGCGTGTGGCACAGCTTGTGGTGCAGCGCCATGCCGACCGCGCCCAGGCAGGTTCCGGCGAGCCACGCGCCGTACAACGCGCGGCTGCGCATCGCGCGATGTTCCGGATCGCGCACGATCACGGGCAACGCTTCACCGAGCGCGCGGATCGACTCTTCCGCCATCAGGCTGATCACCGGGTTCGCGTCTTCCGCATAGAGCGCCTCGACGGCGTGCGCCATCGCATTGATGCCCGACGCCGCGGAAATGTCCGGCGGCAGCGACACCGTCAACGACGGGTCGTAGATCACCGTACGCGGCAGCACCCGTGCGTCGCGCCCGGTGCGCTTCAGCCGGCCTTCCGTGAGCCCGAAGATCGGCGTCATTTCCGAGCCGGCGTACGTCGTCGGCACGGCGAGGATCGGCAACACCGACTCGAGCGCAATGGCCTTGCCGAGCCCGATCGTCGAGCCGCCGCCGATCGCGACGCAGCAGTCCGCGTCCAGCTCGCCGGCCATCTCGCGGGCGGCATGCGCGACCTCGACCGGCACGTGCATGACCGCCTGCGCACAGATGCCGGCCGCACGCTCGCCCAGGATCGCCTCCACGCGCTCGGCGAGCGGCCGCTGCTCGGGCGTGGACAAGACAAGCGCGCGGCGGGCGCCGAGCGTCGACAGCTCGTCCGGCAGCCGCGCGAGTGCGCCCCATTCGAACACCACGCGGGAAGGCGTGCCCTGATAGACGAAGCGATCCATGGAAAACCTCAGCGCTTGAAGTGCGGCGGCACGTTGCCGTCGACGTTGACCCACACCGATCGCGCTTCCGTGTAGTCGTGCATGGCCTCGAAGCCCATCTCGCGGCCATAACCCGACTTGCCGACGCCGCCGAACGGGCTGCCCGGATTGACGCGCTTGTAGCAGTTGATCCAGCACATGCCTGCGTTGATCCGCGATGCCATCCGGTGCGCGCGCGAGAGGTCCTTCGTCCAGAGGCCGCTGCCCAGCCCGTATTCCGTCGCGTTGGCGATGGCCAGCGCTTCGTCGTCGCTGCCGAAGCGCAGCACCGTGACGAACGGGCCGAACACTTCCTCCTGCGCGACGCGATCAGCCGCGCTCCTCGCTTCGATGACCGTCGGGCGCACGTAGTAGCCGCCGGCGAGCGCCGGGTCCTGCGGCGCGCTGCCGCCGGTGAGTACGCGGCCGCCCTGCTCGCGCGCGACGTCGACGTACGACAGCACGCGATCGAGGTGTTGCTTCGAGGTCAGCGGCCCCATCTCGGTATCGGCGTCGAGCGGGTTGCCGATGCGGATCGACGACGCGAGCGCGACGAATCGCTCGAGGAATTCATCCGCGATGCGTTCGTGCAGCACGAGACGCGAACCCGCGATGCACGCCTGCCCCTGGTTATGGACGATCGCCCATGCGGCGCCGTTGATGGCCGCGTCGAGGTCGGCATCGTCGAAGACGAGGTTGGCGCCCTTGCCGCCCAGTTCGAGCTGCACGCGCTTCAGGTTGCCCTGCGACGCTTCGACGATCCGGCGGCCGGTGGCCGTCGATCCCGTGAACGCGATCTTGCCGACCCCCGGATGTTCGGCGAGCCGCTGGCCGGCCGTATGCCCGTAGCCGGGGACGATATTGACGACACCGGCGGGGAACCCGACCTCGGCCATCAGCTCGACGATGCGCAACGTCGACAGCGGCGTGATCTCCGACGGCTTGAGCACGACGGTGTTGCCGGCGGCAAGTGCCGGGCCCATTTTCCAGCTCGTGAACATCAGCGGAAAATTCCACGGCACGATCTGGCCGACCACGCCGATCGGCGCGCGCTGCACGTAGTTCAGGAAGCCGGTCTCGACCGGAATCACCGAGCCTTGCAGCTTGTCGGCCATGCCGCCGAAGTAGCGGAAGCAGGCGGCCGTGCGCGGCACGTCGAGCGCACGCGAATCGCGGATCGGATGGCCGGTGTCCAGCGATTCGAGCTGCGCCAGCTCCTCCGCGTTGGCCTCGATGGCGTCGGCGAGGCGCAGCAACAACCGGCCGCGCTCGGCGGCCGGCAGGGCCGACCATTTGGGAAACGCGCGCGTGGCGGCTTCGACGGCGAGATCGACATCCGCCGCGTCGGCTGCCGCGATCTTCGTGATGACGGAGCCGTCGTGCGGGTTCAGCACGTCGATCGTGCCGCGGTCGACGGCGTCAACGAAACGCCCGTCGATGAAGAGTTGGGTTTGCATGAATCGTCCTCGGTACAGTGCTGAAGCAGAAGCGGCTGCGTTGCTCAGAACGCGATCGGATACGGCGCGAGCTCACCGCTCTCGTAGCGTTGCGGCAGGTCCGGCGTCGCGTTCTCCCAGACGAGCAGCATCGAGCGCTTCGTCGAATAGCCTTGATGCCGGATGTCGGCGGGCATCGCGCAGATGTCGCCGGCGCGCATCGTGACGCGTGCGCGCGGTGCGCCGGTGTTCTTGTCGCCGATGTCCCACACGATTTCGTCGGACAGTTGCAGGAACCATTCGACGCGGTCGTTGCCATGGAACACCGGCAGGATGAATTCCTCGGTGGTCGGGCAGAACAGGCTGCGCCCGCAGACCGACGTGACCGACGGATTCCACGTGACGTCCGAACGCGACAGGTACTTGAACAGGTTGAACCCGTGCAGTTCGCCTTCGAAGCCCGGCTCGACATGCACCTCCGGTTCGTCCTGCGCGACGTCGAGGAACGCGCGGTTGACCGGCAGGTCGTCGCGCAGCGGCGAGTCGCCCTCGAGGCCCGGCATGCGGCGCGTCGCGATGCGCGTGCGCTCGATCGCCGCGCCGTTGTCGCCGTGCTTGCGCCCGAACGCCGTGCCCGTTTCCTCGGGCGCCGCGAACGGATCGAAGCCTTCGTTCGTCCAGTCGTGCAGCATCGCCTTGAAGGTCGCCATGATCGTGGGCGTTTCGAAGGTCTCGGTGTAGTCGACCCCGGCGTCCTTCAGGATGCCGTTGAACGTGCCCGCATACATGTCCACCTTGCCGTAGTGATTGCGCGTGCCGAACACGTGGTCGAAATTCACCCAGCCGTAGAAGAAGCCCCACGCCACGTCGCGCATCATCGCGCGCAGGAACGCGTCCGCCGGCATCGCATGCGTGCGGGTCCGGCCTTTCGCGGGCCAGCTGATCTTCACGAAGTATTCGTCGCGCTGGAACGCGAATTCGCCGAGCTGGAAGCGGCGGTAGCCGGTGACGGCATCGGCTTCGGTCGATCGCACCAGATCGGCGGCAAAGCCTGTGGAAAGGTCGAGGGTGTCGAGGGTGGCCATAACGTGTCTCCTGGGAATGTCGAATGAGGTCGGACGAATCAGTGCAGGCAGATCTCGGCCCACTTCTCCACGGACAGCTCGCCAAGGACGGTCTGCACCAGCGCGACGCCCGGCCGGCTCGCGGTGAAGCGGTATGCACAACCGGCCGGCAGCAGCGCCTGATGGCCCTTGCGCAGCACGACATACCCCATCTTGCGGCCGGCCGGCTGGGCGCCGGCGCTCACGGTGCCGCGCCCCGGTTTCGGCGGCGAATCGAGCTTGATGAAGTCGATCCGGACCTCGCCGTCCATCTGGATCACGAACTCGTCGTGCGGGCACGCGAACCACGGCGACTGGCCGTCGGTCCGCAGCACTTCGATCACGTATTCGAGGTTCTTGCCGGCGACGACCTTTTCATACGGCGCCGATTTCGATGCGACCTCGAACACGTTCGAGAACGCGTAGTGCCGGGCGCTGCCGCTGGTGATTTCGATCTCGCCCTTGCGGTAATGGTCGAGCGAGCCAAAGACGGTGTGGAATGCCGTGTCGGTCATTGCTGTCTCCTGAGTTGAACTGCTTGTTGGATTCAACTCTAGGGGCAACGCACAGCAGCAACAAGGCAACGGACGGCGATTACGGCATTTGCGTTTCGCGAATAATCCGCACGGCTCAACGCACCCAGCCGCGCTCCAGCAGGGGACGATCCCACGGGGATTCGTCGCCGATATATTCCGCGAGGAATTCGACCAGCGCCTTCACCTTCAGCGCCTGTCGCTGCGTTGCGGGATAAACGGCGGCAAAGTTCAGCGGCGCGAGTTGATAGTCGGTCAGGATCGGTACCAGGCGGCCCGCGACGAGCGCATCGCTCGCCACCAGAGTGGGCAGGCACACGACGCCACCGCCGGTCAGCGCGTATTCGCGCAGCAGGTGGACGGAGTTCGAGCGGATCATGCCCGGCAGCTCCATTTCGACGACCTCGTCGCCGCGCGTCATCGTCCAGCGGTTGCGCGACGGATAACCCGAATACAGCGCGGTGGTGTGCTGCAGCAGGTCGCGCGGATGTTGTGGTGCACCATGCGCGTCGAGGTAAGCGGGCGACGCGCAAAAGAGGCGCCTGACGGTGAACAGGCGCCGTTCGATCAGCGACTCGGAGATCGGCGGAAAGATCTGGAACGCGATGTCGAACCCTTCTTCGACGGGGTCCACCACACGGTCGTTGACGATGACGTCGATCTGGATGCCCGGGTAGCGCCGGTTGAATTCCATCAGCGGCGCGCCGAAATGATCGAGGGCGAAACCGGGCAGCATCTGGATGCGCAGCCGCCCGGTGGGCGTGGCGCGCAGCTCGCGCATCTGGTCCGTCAGCTCGTTGACGCGCCCCACGACCTCCGCGCACTCGCGATAAAACGCCTCGCCCACTTCCGACAGGCGCACGTGGCGCGTGCTGCGATGAAACAGCGGCGCGTTGACGAACTTCTCGAGCTGCTGGATGCGGTTCGTGACGACCGAGCTGGTCACGCCGAGCTGCCGCGCCGCCTCGGCGAAGCTGCTCGCCTCCGCCACCCTGACGAATGCCTCGATGCTCAGAAACCGGTCCATGTCGCGCCCTTTTTCGACAGCGAAACCGGCAGTCTACCCGTGCGGATATCGGGTTGTGTCATGCGGGAGGCGTCACTGTGTCACCCAATCGATGTCAATCGCCGGCGGCGGCACCCGCCGCATGCCGCATGCCCTGCCCTGCCTTGTTCGCGCGGGCCTTACCGCGACTGCTCGCCGGCTGCCAGTTCCGGCTGCACGGCCACGCGGCGCTGCAGCACGGCCGGCGCGGTTTCCTTCAGCAGCAGGCTGACCAGGATGCCCAGCACGACCGCACACATCGGCAGCCACAGAATGTTCTGGATGCCAAAGTGTGCGGCGACGTAGCCGCCCAGCGCCGGCGCGATGCCGCCGCCGAAGATCTCGCCGACACCCACCACCACGCCGATCGACGTCGACACGAGCCCGACGGACGCGGCCTCCGTCGCCACCGGGCCGGACAGCAGCGACACCAGGCCGAGCGTGAAGAACGACGCGACGAACAGCACCCCGAACAATGCGAACGGCTCCGGGCCGAGGCCGCGGAACAGATAGAGCATCACGGCCGTTCCCGCGAAGCCGACGATGCTCGCGAGACGGCGTCCGACCAGGTCGGACAGGCCCGGCAGCCCGAACTGCCCGAGAAAGCCGCCGAAGCCGATCGCCGACACGACGAGGCCCATCTTCTGCGTGCCGAGCGCCAGGTAGTCGGTCAGGTACAGCGGCAGCAGCGCACCGAGCACGAATACGCCCGTCATCGCGCAGCACAGTGCGGCCATCGCCACGAGGATGTTGCGGCTCCTGAGCACATGGCCGAGCGATGCCGGCGCATGTTCCGATGCGACTTCCTTCGCGACTTTCGGCTCGCGGATCACGAAGAACATGATCGCGCCGAGGATCAGGCCGGGAACGGCCACGAGCGCAAACACCCAGCGCCACGACACGAAACCGAGCAGCTGCGTCGCGATGATCGGCGACAGCGCGAGCCCGAACAGTGCGAAGCCGCTTTGCTGCAGGCCGAGGTTCAGCCCGCGCCGCCGCGGATGCGACGCGTCGGCGGTCGCGGCAAAGCTCGTCGGGCAGAACGAGCCCTCCGCGACACCCATCAGGCCGCGAATCGCCATCAGCCCGAGCAGCCCGCCCGCGAGCCCCGAGAAACCCGACAGCAGCGAGAACGCGATGATGGCCGGAATCAGCACCTTCCTGCGGCCGACCTTGTCGGAGATGCCGCCCATCAGCGCCGCGAAGATGCCCCACGACAGGCCGAGCACGCCGATGCAGTTGCCGACGTCCTGCGCGTTCAGGTTGAGGTCCTTCATGATCGAAGGGAACAGCGGCGCGATCAGCCAGCGGTCGAGGCCGACCAGCCCGAAGCCGAGCGCCAGCAGCGTGACCGCTTTCCACTCATAGGAGGTATCCCACTCGTTTGCTTTCATTTCCGTCTCCGTGGACACAGGTTCGCCTGCGCGCGACGGAGCGCCTGCGCATCAGCCAGGTCCGATGGTTTTTGTGTGCGATGTGAATCGCCGGGAAGCGCCGGCTTCCACTCCGGTTCGACGTATCGAATCCGGCGAGCCGACGGCACAACGATAGGTGCAACGCCAGGGATCGGGTATCGAACGGGCGGCGAACGCGCCATTCGCGATATGCAAATAATCGGCGGCGGTGGGCGGAAGTGACGGTGGGAAGGCGCGGAAGGAACGGCCGTGGGGATGACGTGACGCGCGATTGTGCGTCTCAAGGGAAATCCCTCATGGACATCCGGATGACCGGGGCCTGGTTCGCTCACGCCCGGCATGCGCCCGATCCGGCGAGGCCGGACGATACGTGCGGGCAACACATTTCGTATGACAAAAGATGCGTTTTCGATCTTCGCGCTTACGCAGTTGCGCCATGGCGAGCTGTGAAGGAGCCCGCCTTCCACACTATCAAACCAAAAACGGCAAAACTGCTGTCAAGCAGATAGCGCATACCGAATGCACGAGCACGATCCTGCACACATCGATTTTTATATTTCAAATCCGCCTTATCCATACTCGAATTAAGACAAATCTAATTTCCAGTTAAAAACACCCAATCCGGTTCGGCATAGTTGCCCGCAACCTTCATCTCCCAGCCTTCCAGAAAGGGATAGCGACAAATACCACGCCTGACGGACCAATATAAGACTTTTCCAATTAAAACAAAATACTCCGCCAAGCCATAAAAATGTCGAACACCGTTTCAGCGCGAATTGATTTTCATCTCAAAATACCAATAAATCTTTAAAACCCCCATTGTTTGATATTCTGCGCACCGAAATCACGATCACCACTGCTTTACCGCACCGAGAATCCGGCTCAAAGAAGATCAAGCCAGAAAAGCAACGAGATTGCCGTTATGTCGATAGCAACAGCATTACGAAACTTTGCGTCCGGTCTGGTCGACTGGAACACCCGGCCCGTCGCGCTGCACTTCGGGCAGGCGCAACACGCGGTCGGCCATCTGCTGGCGCTTCATCACGCCGATATTCGCGAAGGACTGATGTCGGGAATCGACGGGCAGCTGACCTGCATATCCACCCACGCTCATCTGGCGCCCACGCTGTTTCTCGGCCTGCCGGTGTCGGTCCGGCTGACGACCGACCGGGGCGACGTGCGGGCGATCAATGCGATCGTGCACGACGTGCAGGCCGGCCAATCCGACGGCGAGTTGACCGTGTACCAGTTGCGCATCTGCGATGCGCTGTCGTTGATGGACCGCCGCATCAATTCCCGCGTCTTCCGGTCGCGAAACGTCATCGACATCCTCGGCACGCTGCTGAACGAATGGCGGCAACGCAGCGCCGCACTCGCGCGCGCGTTCGATTTCGACCTGTCGGGATTGCGAGCCGAACGTTATCCGGCGCGCGAACTGACGCGGCAGGTCAACGAGTCGGACGCCCGTTTCGTGCGCCGGCTGTTGCGACGCGAAGGCATCACCGTTTTTGCCAAGGCGTGGGCGGTCGACAACGCGCGTGGCTCCACCGACGAGCGGCCGATCCACACGCTCGTATTCTGCGACGACCCGCTGCGATTGCCGGAATCGCCTGCCGGCACCGTGCGTCTTCATCCGCGCGATTCGGGAACCGCGCAACGCGATACGGTGACGTTGTTTGCGCATCATCAGCGCCTGTCCCCCGGCAAAGCCGGCCGGCCGTCGTGGGACTACAAGAAGGCGCGCATGGACGATTCCGCGATCGCGACGAGCATCGATCAAGGCGACGCCGGCAACGACCTGGCCCGGCTGCTGACCGACGTCGCGATCGACATTCCGCACGTCGGCGACTCGTGGAACGATCACGACCGCATCACGCACGACCGGATACTCGCCCACCAGTTCGCGGCGGAGCGCTACGACGGTATCGGCCACGTTCGCGACATGCCGGTCGGTTGCTGGTTCACGCTGACGGGCGACCCCGAACTCGACATGAAGCCGGCCGAGCAGCGGCAGTTCGTCGTGACGTCGGTACGGCACGATGTCCGGAACAACCTTCCCAAAGACCTGACGAGCCGCGTGACCATGCTGTACGCGGCCAGCCGGAACCTCGCGCAAGCCGACCCGACCACGCCGGGCGATGCGCCGGAACAGTCGGACACGCGCTATGAAAACCATTTCACGTGCGTGCGTCGCGGCGTGCCGCTCACACCGTCCTACGATCCGAGAATCGACCTCCCACCGGCTCACCTGCTGACCGGCACGATCGTCGGCACGCAGGGTGAGGAAGTATTCTGCGACGCGGCCGGCCGCGTGCGCGTACGGATTCATGGCTTCGATCCCGCCGATCACGAACACGCGCAAGGCGCCGGAACGAACGGATCGGCCGGCGACAGCGCACCGATACGCGTCGGCGCGAGTCTCGCGGGCGGAAACTTCGGCACGCTCTTTCTGCCCCGCGTCGGGATGGAAGTCTTGCTGGGCTGCCTGTCGGGCGATCCGGATCGCCTGGTCATCATCGGAGTGCTAAGCAACGGCGCGAACCCGCCCGCGACGTTCACGCATACCGGCGCGCTGCCGGGCAACCGCTACGTGTCCGGGATCAAGACGAAGGAAATCAAGGGCCATCGGTACAACCAGCTTCGCCTGGACGATACGCCGTCGCAAATATCCGCGCAGCTGGCGAGCGAGCATGCGCATACCCAGTTGAACCTGGGTTATCTGACGCAGCCCCGCAAGGATGGACACGGTGCCGATCGGGGCGAAGGCGCGGAGTTGCGCACCGATGCCGCGGCGGCCTTGCGCGCGGCCCAGGGCATCCTGTTCTCGACCTATGCGCGCACACGCGCGACCGGTGGTCAGCTCGATCGTGACGAACTGATTCAGTTGCTCGACCAGTGCATGATGCTGTTCAACTCGCTCGGCGACCATGCCGGCCAGCACGGCGGACGGGCCGCGGATACCGCCGGGCAGGAGAAGATCGTCGAGGCGTTCCGTCACTGGAAGCCCGACCTTGCGGAAGCCGGTTCGGCCGGCGACGCGTCCGCCTTGATGGCGTTCGGCGCACAGGCAGGATCGCTGCACGTCACGCCCAGGACGCATGTCATGTATGCGGGCGAGAACATCGACCAGATTGCCCAGCGGCACGTGCAGGTCGCGAGCGGCGAACGCATCAATCTGCACGCCGGCCATGGCGTCGCGATGTTCGCGCACAGCGGCGGCGTGTCGGCCATCGCGAATCGCGGGAAGGTGACGATCCAGTCGCAGGACGACGACACGCAGGTGGATTCCGCGAAGAACATCCAGCTGACCGCGGCCGGCGGCAAGCTTGCCGGCATGGCGAACGATCAGGTCGTGTTCGTCACGTCGGGCGGGGCGTACCTGAAGCTGAACGGCGGCGACATCGAACTCGGGTGCCCCGGCACGTTCACGGTGAAGTCGGCAGGCCATGCGTGGGGCGGCCCGGCCAGCATGAGCACCGATATGCCGACGTTCGACCACGCCCCGCTCGGCCGTGTGCCGAAACTCGTTCGCTCGACCGACGGCGATGCGGTGGCAGGGTTCGACGGGCAAACGCAGAGGGGGGCCGGTGCGCCGTCGAACCTGACCACCGACGCGGCCGGTGAGCTGCCGGCGGTGCATGGCGATCGGTTCGACACGCTGTCGGTGCAGTTCATCAAGAAGGATGGTTAAGATCATGACCGATTCGATTCTCGATCCTCGGCCGGTAGCGAGTGCGCACGCCCATGCGCCGGTCACGAAGACTGATGCTCCCGACGCGACGGCATCGCGCTCTTTCCCACCGCCTATCGTCGTCGGCCGAACCCAAGGGCCGATGCTGTTCGACAAGGACAAGCGGCTCATCTGCGTCAAGCAACTGCCGTTGCCCGGCGTCGTCATCTTCGTCCACGGCGTCAACTCCGAGGGCGAATGGTACAAGGCGTCCGAAGAGGGTTTGTGCAAGGGCCTGAATCGTCGGCTGGGACGCCTGGACGACCAGATGAAGTATCACGGGGTCGATGCCGGGCAGTTGACGCCTGCGAAGTACACCGAGAGCGTGACGCCGGAGGGGTTTCTGAATCCGGAGCTTTGGGCGGGAAACTACGTCAAGCCCGATCCATCGTTTTCTCCGGTCATCCATTTTCGGTGGGGCTACCGCGCGACACTGAAAGAACTGAAGGAATACGGCGACAAGATCTTTCTCAACGAGAAGGATTATTGGGGAGGTGGGCCGTTCACCAACGGCTGTTCGAGCCTGCCCGATCTCTGGCACGGCGGCCTCGACGACCGAGCCATGGGCTGGATAACCGTGCAGGGGATCAACCCGACCAACCGGCCCCTGTATCGCGCGCCGCCGCGTGCCTATGGCGTGCTTGCCGCGTTGCGGCTCGCCAAACTGATCGAGTCGATCCGGAAGATGCGCGCCGACGTGCCGATCACCGTCGTGTGTCACAGCCAGGGGAATATCGTCGGCCTCACAGGTGCGTTTTTCGGTGACGCGTTACCGGAAGTGGAAGATCCGTGGGGACGCAAGGGGCGATGCGTCGCGGATGCCTATGTGTTGGCGAATGCACCGTACAGCCTGGCAAACAGCGAAGGCCCGCACAAATCCGACACGTTCATGGACGCGTGGTCGCAACGTCTGACGAAGGACGCCACGGGCCGTCGCGGCCGGCAGACCTACGCGGCGCGCACTCAAACGCTTCGCACGTTCTTGTCCATGATTGGCGACCGCGCCGACCATGAACCGTCACCCGACACAGTCGATGCCGACATGGCAAACAACCGGGTATCGCCGACGAGCGACAAGTCGTTTACCGCACAGGCCGACCGTGCACGCCACGGTCTGAACGGATCGACGTATGGGCGCGTCACGGCGTATTGCTGTCCGCACGATCAGGTGATTTCGGCGATCACTGTGCAGGGTATCGGCTGGCGCGGCATCGACAGGCACGAACTGGCGGATATCGGCGTACACGGTGTCCTGACGCAACGCGTGTTTGCGTCCGGCTTCGATGTCGGTGTGCAGAAGCGCTATCGCTATTGGGAAGACGACTGGCGTTACGGCAAGAAAGGCACGAAGCGGGGCTTCTGGTATCCGCCCTCGCCGCCGGCGAAGTTCAATCTGGTTGGTGCGCTCAAGGGAAACGAGTCGATCTGGGGGATGGCGGCAACGCTGTTCTCGGCGCCGATCATGTTCGTCGCGACCGGGTTCAGTTCGGCAATGAACATGTTTCGCGTGAATGCCGATCCGCCGAAGGGTTGGGAGATATTGGCGGACGCACCGGCTCTGGACGAGACGTTTCCGCCGCAGGCGTTGAGGTTCGACAAGCCGATTCTGACCGAGGATGGCGAAGCAACCAGTACTTTCAACGAAGGCAACGATCCGCCATCCGCATGGCGCGATGCGAGCAAGGCCGACGCGGACAAACAGGCCGACGATCCTTACGACCGCTACAAGGCGAAGAACACCGACGGTGACGCTCACGGTACGGCCGAAAGTGAAGCCGGACAGCGTTACGAGGACCGCGCCCTGATGCGGATGGAAGCGCGCCGCACGTTGAACACGGAGTGGGTCGACAGCGATGGTCACGTCATCGGTGAAGACGGCAAAAGCGCTCTACCTGACGGCTACAAGGATTGGCGAGATAAGCAGATCGTGGATTGGCTTGATCGAGGTACGACGAACAGCCCGACGAACCACTCAACGACGATGACCAACCCGGAGCATGCGGAAAAGGCGCTTGCGTATGACGTGGCGATCGGTCCTTGTTACCTGACGCCAGAACAGATGAGAGCGCTGCGGATTGAGGCTGATTGGCGGATGGGGGAGGAGAGCCCGGGCAGCAACTCCGTCGGGAAGTATTACGAGTACTTCCTGGACGGTTTGATTGATCAACTACCTATGCATGAGTGGGTACATGCCAATGACAGCGAAGGCAATATGCCCGGCAAGATAGCGGACGAACGCGAGGGCCAATTCTTTCTGAAGGCAGGGGGACCGCTATGAAGACGCTGATCGCCACATGGCCGAGACGCATCATCGTGACGAGCGTGGTGTGGTTGATCTCGGTCTTGCTAATGCTTGTGCTGAAAGAGTATCCAGCACATTCGAACTTAGTAGTACGTGATACTGGAGATTGGATGAAACGACTAGTCATTTTGCCCGGACTGATGGCGCTCGTGGTGTTCGTATTCACTACGGCGATGACTCGTCCGGCGCGAGCCGCGCCACGCGCCGGTCAAGACGCGAGTATGGCTGTTCCGGCTGAAGAATCTGCCAAGCCATTCGTTGCGCAGGTCGTTGGTCTTATTTGGATGAACCCCTTGCAGCGCCGGGACTACCCGACAGAATGGCAAACGTTATGGGCGCAAGGCCTTGTTTCGCCGAACAGAAACGACGATATGGTGCGCACCAAACCGAAGTCGTTCAAGACGCTGCAATCGGTCGCTGGAATTGCCTACGGAAACGAAGGTGCCGAAACGTTCAGGGGCTTCTATCGCAAGTATATGCAGAAGTTCCCTCGGTTTATGCGTTCGCGCTATGCCACGAGCGCGAAGTACTTCTACACGGTGAAACCGGATAACCGCAAGGATTGGCACGAACTTGCCGGAATTCATGTCGAACTGGCGATTCCACCGAGACTCGATATTGCCGAGTCGGAAGCGTACCTGGCGGGCGAAATCAGGAAAACGTTCCTTATCGGCAATCCGTATTTTCCGGAGGTATGGAGTCGCGATACCCCACCCGATGTGCGGGGCACGCAAGGCGGCCCGAATGCCGGCTTCACGTCGCTGAACAACGCGCTGGACTACCTGCAGGCGAACCCCGACAAGAGCGTGTGGGTGATGAATTGGGATGCGCCGAATTTCCCGCCCGCCGACGCCCAGATCAACGAAAACCTCGTCGTACTGTTCCTCGCCGGTCCCACCTTCAACACCGAGCGCGAACCGCTCGCGTGGATCGGCAAGGCAGCGACCGGCAACACCGACGCGTTTTCGAAAAAGGCAGGTACGACGCGAGCGGTGCAAGCCTGGAAGGCGACTGTCGATCAGGCGGCACGCAACGCAGGGATAGGGGTTTCGGACATCAAGTACATCGTTCACGATGCCGGTGCCGGCAGTGATGCTGCATCGGCTCGTCTCGTCGGACTGTCGCAGACACTGACCGAAGTCTTGCCCGAATACGACCACAAGAATCAGACGTTCAACACGGCAGCATTGCTCGGCGACATGGGAACCGGTAGCGCATTGACGGACGTCGTGCTGGCGATCGGCCGGATCAATCACTTCGGCGGTAACGCGTTGGTTGCCGGCACAACGGACCCGAAACATCCAGTTGCCGTCGTCGTGACGCCCCCGTCGAAACTCACACCGATCGATCCGGACAAGGACTGGTTTCGCGCACGCGGCGAAAACAACGCTTACCTGCCGTGGTGGGGGCGTCGTCACGATACCAATTACGGGATGCAGGGCTATTCGTGGTGATGCATGCCGACGCGCAGCGCGTTGAGCACGAACGCGCTCGCCACACCGAATCCCGTCGAGGATGACACTCCACAAAGCCATCCGAATAGCAAGACGAGCGCGGAGACCAACTCTATCCGACGGTTGGACGGGCGCTATGAAGGCTCTGATCGCTGCTCGATCCCAACGCGTCGCCATCGCCGTTCTGGTCTGGTTAATCACAATTCCGCTGATGGCCACGCTAATGGCACATGTCGAACAACCGGACCCGGCACACTTGGAAATGGGAGATTGGATGAAACGATTCGTAGCTGTGCCCGGCTTGCTGGCGCTCACGATCTTTCTATTCACTACGGCCATGGCACGGCCAGCCCAAGCAGAGACGCTTCCCGATCTAGCCACTCGCTCAGCCACCCATACGGAAGAACCTGACAAGCCGTTCGTTGCACAGGTCGTTGGCCTGATTTGGTTGAATCCATTGCAGCGTATGGACTACCCAACAGAGTGGCAGCTGTTGTGGGCGCAAGGACTTGTTACCCCGAACAAGAACGACGATATGGTGAGAACAAAGCCTGAAAAATTCTCTTCACTTCGGTCAATTGGCGCACTGGTCTACGGCAACCGAGGGGCAGAGACGTTCAGGGGCTTCTATCGCAAGTACATGACCAAGTTTCCGCTACTGCTTTTCAAGCGATATGGGACAAACTCAAAGTACTTCTACACAGTGAGTCCTGACGATCGAAAAGACTGGCGTGAGCTGGCGGGTATTCGTGTCGAGCTTGCCATTCCCGATCGGCTGGACGCAGCTGAATCTCAAAGTTACTTGCAAGACTCGATTCGAAAAACGTTTTTCATCGGCAACCCACATTTTCCGAAGGTATGGAGCCGCAGTACGCCCCCTGATGTGCAGATCACACAAGGCGGTGCAAACGCCGGCTTCACATCACTGAACAACGCGCTGGACTATCTGCAAGCGAACCCCGACAAGAGCGTGTGGGTGATGAATTGGGACGCACCGAATTTCCCGCCCACCGATGCGCAGATCAACGAGAACCTCGTAGTTCTGTTCCTCGCCGGTCCCACCTTCAACACCGAGCGCGAACCACTCGCGTGGATCGGCAAGGCAGCGACTGGCAACGCCGACGCGTTTTCGAAAAAGTCCGGCACGACACGAACAGTGCAAGCGTGGAAGGCAACCATCGACCAGGCGGCGCGCAACGCAGGGATCGCGATTCCAGATATCAGATACATCGTTCACGACGCGGGTGCCGGTAGCGACGCCGCATCGGCGCGACTTGTCGGCCTATCGCAGACACTCACCGAAATCCTGCCAGAGTACGACCACAAGAATCAGGCGTTCAACACCGCGGCCTTGCTCGGCGACATGGGAACCGGCAGCGCGTTGACCGACGTTGCACTGGCGATCGGCCGGATCAATCACTACGGCGGCAACGCGCTCGTCGCGGGCACGACCGACCCGAAACACCCCGCAGCCGTCGTGGTCATGCCACCGGCCAATCTCACGCCAATCGATCCGAACGAGGACTGGTTCCGTGCGCGTGGCGGGAACAACGCTTACCTGCCGTGGTGGGGGCGTCGTCACGACACCAACTACGGAATGCAGGGCTATTCATGGTGATGCATGCCGACGCGCGGCGCGTTGAGCACAAACGCGCCCGCCACACCAAATCACACTGGGAATGGGTTATATGCGAGGAATCATTCGAGTAGGCGACCAGCACACTCACGGCGGCAAGGTCGAATCCGGAGCGGCGACGAGCAAGGTGATGGGACGCGCGGTCGCCCGTGTCGGCGATGCATGTTCGTGCCCGCTTCACGGCGCCTGCGTGATTGCTGAAGGAGACGAGGCGTTCAATGTCGAAGGCCGCCCCGCCGCATTCCACGATCACAAGACGTCCTGCGGCGCGGCCTTGATATCCACCCTGCAAACTTCCGGGCGCATCTGAATGGCACCGATTCGACGCATGACGGCCGAACAGTTTCGGTTGTTGAGGCTGCACGATACGCGGATCAAGCCGGTGAACCGGTGGGCGTTGTTTGAAATCTTCGTCAAGGGCCGGTCGCAGCGCAAGCTCGCCGCCGAACTCGGCATCACCAATTCCGCCATGTCGCAGCTGGTACGGAGAGCGTGGCAGCGATATCTGGCATTGCCGGGCAACGACACGCGCCTGACCACCCTGACGATCACGATCCCTGCCCGGTACGAAAGCGCATTGCACGCATGGGTGCGCGACACTCACCGACGGGCCACGCTACTCGATCCGCTCTGACCACCCGATCGAGCCGGGGGAAACGCCGCGCGCCCTTCCCCGTTTCGCAGACGTCGCGGGACGGTGCCACGTATCCCTCGTTTCCCCCGCATCCCTGAGACGGGGCCATCTCACGCGGCGCCATTGATCAAGAAATAAATTCCCCCAACCTCCACAAAAACAAAACCACATTCCACGATAAGCCCAAACACCAACCCATTTTGGATCCTTTTTCCCTTCTGTCCCCCGTATCATTTCTCCCATTCTGAAAGAACAGAGCAAGAGACGGACATGAGCGAACCCACCACGCTGCACTACCTCGACTACGCAGCCACGACGCCCGCCGATCCCCGCGTGATCGAAGCGATGACGGCCTGCCTCGGCTTCGACGGCATCTTCGGCAACCCCGCATCGAGCTCGCACGCCGCCGGCCGGCTCGCGAAAGACAAGGTCGAGCAGGCCCGCGCGCAAGTCGCCGCGTTGATCGGCGCGGATGCCGACGAGATCGTCTGGACGTCCGGCGCCACCGAATCGAACAACCTCGCGCTGAAGGGTTACGCGGAAAACGCGACCGACAAGCGCCACCTGATCACGAGCCGCATCGAGCACAAGGCGATCCTCGACACGATGGCGAACCTGTCGAAGCACGGCATGTCGGTCACGTTCGTGGCGCCCACGCGCGACGGCGAGATCACCGCCGACGCGGTCGCTGCCGCCATCGGCCCCGATACGGGCCTCGTGTCGCTGATGCTGGTGAACAACGAGCTCGGCACGCTGACCGATATCGCCGCCATCTCCTGCATCGTGCACGCCGCCGGCGCGCTGCTCCACGTCGACGCCGCACAGGCGCTCGGCAAGACGCCGATCGACGTGCGCGCGCTCGGCATCGACATGCTGTCGATGTCCGCGCACAAGGTGTACGGCCCGAAGGGTATCGGCGCGCTGTTCGTGCGCCGCGACGTCGCCAACCGGATCGCCCCGCAAATCCACGGCGGCGGGCACGAGCGCGGCCTGCGCTCGGGCACGCTCGCGACGCATCAGATCGTCGGCATGGGCGTCGCATGCGAACTGGCCGCGGAAAAGCTCGACGGCGAAGCCGCGCGGATCGCGGCGCTCGGCGCGCGCCTGACGAACGCGCTCGCCGCGCTCGGCGACGTCACGCAGAACGCGGCCACGGCACGCCGCATCCCGCACACGCTGAGCCTGACGGTGAATGCGCCCGGCTTCTTCCCGTTCATGCTCGACGAAGCGCTTGCCGTGTCGTCGACCTCCGCGTGCAACTCGGCCAGCGGCGCACCGTCGCACGTGCTGACCGCGATCGGCCTCGACGCGGAGACGGCAGGCCGCACCGTGCGCGTGAGCTTCGGCCGCTTTACGACGGAGCAGGACGTCGATTTCGCGATCGCCTGTTTCCGCCGCGCGATCGAGCAGCGTCGTGCGACGGCCGCGAACGGGTTTTCCGCTTCGCGGCAGATCACGCCGGCCGACCTGAAGGCGATCCGCAACGCCGGCTTCCGCTCGGTGATCTGCAACCGGCCCGACGGCGAAGGCGCCGACCAGCCCGCATTCGACGAGATCGCCGCGGCGGCCCGCGAACTGGGCCTCGACGCGCGCTACCTGCCGGTCGAGCGCGACCGCATCGGCGAGGCGGACATCGACGCATTCGGCGCGCTGGTCGACACGCTGCCGAAACCGGTGCTCGCATACTGCGGAAGCGGCAACCGGGCCGGCATGCTGTGGAATCGTTTGTGCGCCCGGCGCACGGCCCCGGTCTCGGCTTGACCCCTCACACCGCCGCGTGACGCGAACATGCGGCGCGCTCGGGCGTCTCGGGCAAGCGCGGGCGCCAGTGAATTTCGGCACAATGCCCGTCGTGTCCGTCACCCGAAACCCGCATGCCCTGCCCGTCAAACTCCCGCGCGCGGAAGCGCGCCGACGCCGACGCCCCTTCCTCCGACAGCCCGAGCAACCGGCGGCGTGCCGGCCGGGCCGCCGCGCTGCTGCTCGCCGTGAGCCTCGCCGCGTGCGACGCGACGCCCGTCCCTGACCGGCTCTCGGACTTCGATGCGACCTACGCGATGCAGGAGCGGTTCGGCCTCGGCGACGTATTGGTATTTCTCGGGTCCTGCATCGGCGCCAAAAACCCGACCTATCCGGGCCAGGCCGCCTGCACCGCTGTCATCTACTCGAATGGCCACGGGACGGAAACGCAGGCCGATTTCCACTGGAACGGGAAGAAATGGGCGGCCGAGCCGACCCAGTCGCAGGATCTCCTGCCTTACCCCGATCCCAGGCTCGCAAAGTGGGTGAAGTAAGCGCGCGCGACGCGCCGCTACTTCGGATACTCCAGTTGCAGCGCGACCCAGCCCGATGTCGCGTCTCCGTAGCGTGCCGCGATGTCTCCGAGCACTCCCGGAAGCACCGATTCGCCACGCCGTCCGGCCGGCATCGCCACGCGCGCGTGCCCGGCATTCGCCGGCTGCGCCAGCAACCGCAGCCCGTGCCTCGACTCGATCACGCGCGCGCCCGCCGTCGCGACGACGTCGCTGCGCCAGGTCCGCGCCCACGCGTCGGCGGTCAATGCAACCGGAAGCTCGTCGAACCCGTCTTCGACCGGAAGATCGAACGTCTCGTGCCGCCAGAACGCGAGGCGGTTCGTCAATGCGACCGCCACCGCCGGCGCGCTCAACACGAACCGGCTGCCGTCATGAACGTCGCTCCATGCCTGTGCGCCGACGCGCCGCGCAGTCTCGCGCGCCGCGGCCGGCCCGGCCAGCGCACTCACCAATGCCAGCGAAGCGGGAATCGACGCGGACACGCCGGTCGTCGTCATGACGTTGCCGTCCATCACATAGCGGCGATCGTCGACCCACGTCGTCCCGGTAAAGCGGCGACGCAGGCGGTCGCGCGAATACCAGTGCGACGTCGCCGTGCGCTGCTGGAGCAGGCCCGCATTCGCGAGGACTTCCGCCCCATCGCAGATCGCCACCATCGTCGCGCCGCCAACGGCCTGCTTGCGCAACCACGCCAGCACCGCCGGCCGGTCGGCACCGTGCAGCGCGGGAACGATCACGACATCCGCCCCGGCCGGAACGGTCGCGTCGAACCGGTCGAACGTGGTGTCGGCCAGCATGCGCAACGCGGGCATCAGTTCGACCTCGCCCTCGTCGGCCGATACGGCGACGACATCGGCCGCACCGGACGTCTTCAGAATCGCGTACGGAACGATGAAATCGGTCGTCTCCGTTCCTGCATTGTCCGCGACGATCGCCACGAGCGGTCGCACACGGCCCGCCTTCGGCGCGCCGACCGCAAGCGCTCGTGCGACCGGCGGTGTGTCCTCCGCCCTCACCGGTGCCGCCAGCCCCGCCGCACACGCGCCCAGCATCGCGCACACGAGCAGCACTGCCCCGCCTGTCTTCCCTGACCGCATCGTCCATCCGTATTCGTCGATTGCACGTCCGGAAAATTACAAGGATCATGCTCGCGGTCACAAGGACAACTCCACCGCACTTTCCGCCATGTCCCAGTCAACCTGTTCGGCACGCGACATCGTTGTCGTCGGCTTCGAAGGCGTCCAGTCGCTCGACATCACGGGCCCGATGGAAGTGTTCGCGGTCGCGAACCGTCATCTTCCCGACCATGCGCGGCCGTACCGGCTCACGCTCGCGTCGCAACACGGCGACGACATCGTCACGCACGCGGGCCTGCGCCTCGCCGGTACGGCCGCGCTGGCGGCACTGCCGGGGCAGATCGACACGATCGTCGTCGCCGGCGGCAATGAAGCGGCGCTGCGACACGCCGCGTCGGAAGCCGGCGTGCTGCCGTGGCTGCGCACGCGGATCGCAGACACGCGGCGAATCGCGAGCATCTGCACGGGTGCGTTCGTGCTCGCCGCGGGCGGATGGCTGGACGGCAAGCGCGCGACCACGCACTGGAACCAGTGTGCGACGCTGCAGGCGCTGTGCCCCGACGCGCGAATCGAACCGGACGCGATCTACGTGAGCGATCCGCCGTTTCATACGTCGGCCGGCGTGACGGCCGGCATCGATCTGTGTCTTGCACTCGTCGAGGCGGACTGCGGCGCGCCGACCGCGCTCGCGGTCGCGCGCGAACTCGTGCTGTTCGTGCATCGTCCCGGCGGGCAGGCGCAGTTCAGCGTCGGGCTCGACATCCAGGCCAACGCGACGCCGCGCATGCGGACGCTGCTCACAGGGATCGCCGACGATCCGACCGGCGACCTCGGCGTCGCCGCGCTGGCCGCACGGATGCACATGAGCGAACGCACGTTTGCGCGCAACTTCCTCAAGGAAACCGGGCAATCGCCCGCGCAGTTCGTCCTTGCGGCACGCGTCGAGCGCGCGAAGGCGCTGCTGGAGCGGGCCGACTGGCCGCTCGAACGGATCGCCGAGCAGTCGGGATTCGGCAGCGTCGACGCGTTGCAGCGCGCATTCGCGAAGCAGGTCGGCGTCTCGCCGCGCGACTATCGCGCCCGCTTCGGCGCGAGGCGCGACCGGCAGCGGATCGCGTAAGCCGGCGCACCGCGCAATACGCGTTCCAGGATACGTTGAACCTGAACCCCATCGCGTACCTGCGGGCCGTGTGCCTGAATCACGTATACCGCGAGTTCCGGCTCGGCGATTCCGAGACGTCTGCGGCCACCCAATGGGACTTCCGGCACCTGAGCAGTTTCGCGCGGGACTATCGCGCGATGTTCGGCGAGTTGCCGTCGGCCATCGCGAAGCGCCACGCGCGCCACGCAACCTGAACGCCTGTCACCTTCCGGCGGCCGGTGCGAACGATGCCGCACCGGCCGCCGCCCTGCCTGCTACATCACTCGTCCTGCTGTTCCTGCTGCGCCTGCACCTGCCGCTGCTGGATGAACTGCCGCACGTCGCTCATCGTCACGCGGCCGGTGTGCTTCGCATCGATCTCGTCGAAGTGCTTCGACACGAAGCCGAGCCCGCTGCTCTGCGCCTGCGCCTTCGTCACGGCCGCGCCGTTGCTCAACACCGTATTGGCGCCGAGCCGCGCATCGACACGCTGCTGCGCCTGCTGCTGCAACGTCGCGCCGGTCGACGGCAGCACCGGCGCCGCCCGCGTGGCAGGAAAGAACGGACCGTCGACACCGTGCCCGCCGTGCGGCAGCTTCACCGGCGCCACCGACTGCGGCGGCAACGCGTGGGCACTGCTCATCACGGCACCGAGGACGATCAACGGGGACATACGCCGCATCAAATTGATTAGGGACATGATCACTCGCATTCAATGGATGAATAGAGGGTTCCTTTGACAAGGAGTCCGTCGCTCACGGGGCCGCCGCCAACGTCGTCGCGGCCGTCGCGCCGGGGACGCTGCCGGTCGGCACGCTCGGCGGGTTTTCATCCGGCCACGGCGGCGGCAGCGTATGCAGCGTCAGTGCCGTCGGAATCCGCGCGCCCTTGTAGAACGTCTTCAGGTCCCGCTTCATCTGCGGACGGGCGACGTCGTCCAGGTAGATCATGTGGCCGCCCTGGAAGAAGTTCACCTGCAGCTTCGGATTCAGGCCCTTCACCGTCTGCAGCCGCGCGAGCTGCTTCTCGGTGTTGAAGAACGGCGTCGCGAGATCGTGGAAACCGTTCTCCGCGAGCACGCGAAGCTTCGGGTTGAGCTGCAGCGCACCGAGCAGATCGGGGATCGTGTCGGGCATCGGCTGGCCGTCGTGCGAGAAGTCCCAGACGCCGATGATGTTGTCGTTCAGCGGCAGGTACGTCGCGTTCGGGGCGGTGTAGCCGAGGTAATCCGGCATCTGCGTCGCGAGCGCGTTCGTGAACGGCTGCGAAATCAGGATGTCGGACGGGTCGCCGTCGTTCTGCAGCCGCGGATCGGAATTCGGCAACGACACGCGTCCGTCATACCGGCCGATCGTCGTCCCGGGCAGCAGGCTCGTGCCGAATGGATTCGCGTTGAAGTAGCCGCGCAGCGCCTGTTGCGTGAGGCTCGACGGGATCGACCACAGCTTGAGCGTCGCGTCGCTCGGGAACACCGGCGTGCCGAGCGCATCCGGAATGCCGAGCTGGCTCAACACCCACGACTGCGAATACTTCTGCAGCTGGTTGTAGATCAGCGTCGTGAACAGTTCCGTCTGCAGTGCGTACAGATCCTGGTTCACCGGTGCCGGCGAAACCTGGTTGAAGTACGCCGCGACCGCCGCATAACCGGGCAGGTAACCGGCCACGGTATCGGTTTCGAGCAGCAGCCCCTCCGTCGACTGCGTGATCGCCACGGCTTCCACCGCATCCGCGAAGTAGTTCAGGATTGCCGACTGCAGCACGATGCCCGTCAGGTGCACGCCGGCCGATTCGAGCGCCAGCGCGAGCATGTCGGTACGCGGCGTGCCGTACGATTCGCCGTACAGGTAGATCGGCGACGTGCTGCGGCTGTTGACGTTCAGGTAGCGCTGGATGAAGTCGCGCATGATGTTCACGTCCGCATCGGAACCCCAGTACTTCTGGTTGGTGTTCGGCAACACGGCTTCCGACAGCCCGGTGCCGGGCGGGTCGATGAACACGAGGTCGGTGGTGTCGATCAGGCTGTCGGCGTTGTCGACGAGCGGATAGTTCGGCCAGTTGCTGCCGAACCCCGGATCGGGCGTGGCCACGCGGGTCGGCGCGAACGAGCCGAGACGCAGCCAGATCGACGACGAGCCGGGGCCGCCGTTATAGACGAACGTGACGGGGCGAGGCTTGCCGTTCTTGCTCGGCGCGGTGTACGCGACATACGACATCGACGCTTCCGCATTGCCGTTCGCGTCCTGCGCGGTCAGGTGGCCGGTGGTCGTCGTGTAGTTGACGGTCGTGCCGCCGTTTTTCCACTGGTAATGCATGACGGCCGCTTTCTCGGACACCTGCGCGGGGGCGAGGCCGTCGGTCGCGTTCATCGAATAGGCGACCGGGTCGACGTAAGGCTGGTTGGCCGCAGGCGCCTGACTGCTGGCCGCTTGCGCGCTGGCCTGCTGGCTGGCCGTTGTCTGCGCGAGACTCGATGCGCCGACGGACGACGAATCGTCGCCGCCGCACGCCGCGAGCGCCAGTGTCATCGCGGTCAATGCGCCTAGCCCGGCCATCCGGCCGCGACGGCCATGGCGGCTGCCGGTACTGCTCCTGTCTGGTTTCATCTCGTTCCTTGTGGCTGGTTCGGATACCGCTTCACAAAGGCCGCCCTCACTGGCGAGACGCGCAGCAACACCCGCCACTCGCGCAAAGGCGGTTGGGATCGGACTGCTTCAAGAGACTGAACGTGATACAGACACAGCAAACTGCTGGCGAGAATCGTGCTTGAACCGCCCCCTGCAGTTTGGACTTCTTTTCTGATTACCGAAATTTACGACATCGACAAAATAGGCGGTGCTGCGCCGCGTTGTCAAAGATCATTCCGATATTAAAAATCCCGTAATGATGCGAAGGGCCGCCAGTGTCTGGCATTTGAAAGAAAACGGGATTATTCGTGCAAGGTGCGTCTTGGCGGCAATGCCGCGCCGAATATTTTACTTTTCGCGCACAACGACGAAGCCTTTACTGCATTGATGCAGCACGCTCAATACCTTCAGATCGACAGGATTTTTCTTTCATTTTTATTATCTCCAACCGATTAATGCATTGCGGTGAAATGCAGGCTCGATTCGAAGATTCGATTCACTTCAATCATTCTTCAATCCCGGGCTTATGCCTCCCCGCCATCCATAAAATACCGATTTCGCGGAATTGCATCGGTTCCAGTGGAATTATTTACCCGATATCCGGTCGGGTTCGTCGATGCGCGAGCGGCGTGCGATTCATCCGCCACCGCCCGCGCGACGACGTGCGCACGTGCCGCACGTCGTCCATCGCGAAGCCGGTTCAACCCGCGCTCAATGCCCGCCGCCCGGCAGCGCGATATCGATCAGCACCGGGTCGTGATCCGACGAACGATACGCATCCGGCGCGTAGAACGTCTTCTGCTGCTCCGCCGATTTGTAGGCGAGCGTGTACTGCAGCGCGAGCGGCTCGTCCGCGTTGATGTGCCATTCGTGCACGGCCTTCACGTGCGACGCGAGCGGCAGTGTCGCGAGCGCGTGATCGAGATAACCGGCTTCGCCGTTGTACACATAGCTGTACGCATTCGCGCCGATCCAGCGCGCGACGAGGTTGCGGTAGCCGCGCGATTCGAGCGTGCGGATCGGGTCTTCGTGCGTGTAGCTGTTGAAGTCGCCGATCAGCAGCACGCCCTGGCCCGCGACGCCCGTCGGGTTGCCGGCGAGCCAGTCGGCCACCTTCGCCGCCGCGCGCGTGCGCGTCGGGTTCCAGCAACCCTGGCCGTCACCCTGGTCGAGATCGTCGTTCGTGGCGTCCGGGCAGTTCTTCGACTTCAGGTGGTTGACCGCGACCGTCAGCGACTGCTTGTTGCCGCCGACCAGCCGGAACGACTGCGCGAGCGGCTGGCGGTTCTTGTCGTCGATTGCGAGCGTGGCCGCGCGGCCGACCGGCTCGACCTTGCGGCTGTCGTAGATCATCGCGACCGTGATCGCATCGCCGCCGAGGCGCGACACGCCCGGATCGACCACGCGCCAGTGGTTGCCGAGCTTCGCCGCGAGCTGGCGCACCGCGCTCAGTTCGCCATAGCCGTTGTTCTGGATTTCCATCAGGCCGATCACGTCGGCATCGATCGCCTTCAGCGCGCTGACGATCTTCGCTTCCTGGCGCTGGAATTCCTGGAAGTTCTTCGCACCGCGGTTGTTCGGATCGTCGAAGCCGCCGCCGAGACCGTTGCCGTTGAAGTAGTTGAGGACGTTGAACGACGCGACGCGCAGGTTCGATTTCGGATCGCGCGCGGGCGCGTTGGTGCGCGGGTTCGTGCGCGCATCGAATGCCGGCACGGCCGCGCCGGGCAGCGGCTGCACGCGCCATGCGCCGTAACGCACTTCGAGCACGCCTTCGACGTCGCGCACCGTGTAGCCCGCACGCAGCGTGTTCGCGGCCGACAGGCCCGGCGCCGGATACGGCACGGTCGCGGGGTTCTGCTTGTTCGAGCCGTCGTCGAGGACGAGACGGTTGCGTGCGTTCGCATCGATCTGCGTCTGTGCCTGCGCGGGCGGCACGACACTCGTCGGCGTGCGCAGGCGACCGTTGCTGAGCATCACGCTGCCGTAACGGCCGAGTTCGTAGTTGTCGGTGACGTTCAGCGTCTGCGGCAGGCGCACCAGCATCCCTTCATACGCGGCGAATGCGTTCGGGCTGTCGACCGGCAGCGTGAGCGTCGCGGGCGTGACGCTCTGGCCGTTCGCGCACACCGCGATCGCGCCCGACTGCGTGAGCTGCGTCTGCCCGTACTTCTCCTCGACCTTGCCCGTCACATGCACGAGGTCGCCCGCTTTCGCGCGCACTTTCGGCGCATAGACGAACAGGCCCTCGGACACGCCCGGCTGGTTGCGGCGCTGCGCGTCGGCCTGCTGGACGAAGAAGCCGCCGAAGCCGTCCGTGCCGCCGAAATCGGCGGTGACGACGGCTTCGATCGACACGTTCTGGCCGGCGAGCGGCGACGGCGCGCCCGGCCCCTGGATATCGGCGATCGGCGTCGTGCTGCCGCCGCAGTTCGGGCTGACGGGCGCGGCGGTGGCGGCGAAAACCGGCGCGGCGAGCGTCGGGAGCAGCAATAACGGGGTGAAGAGGCGGATTGTCGAGCGCATGACGGGGAATCCCGGTTGTGAGGGTGGCGAAAGCTTAGCGGCGCTCAATGACAGTTTTTGGTAATCGAAAGACAGGCCGATGTAATTGTCGTCGTCACGCTGCGATCGCCACCGTTCGCACCTTCGGGCCTGAAAATGCGGGGAAATCGTCCGGCAATAAATTCGTCGTGCTCGCGACGATTCCCCCGCGTGCCTTCGCGCATGGTCCGCCGCGCTATACCGTCCCCGGCAACGCGCTCGACACGAGCACGGCCGCCACCATCAGCACGCCGCCGAGCACGACCGCCTCGATCCGCAGCACCGCACCGAATTGCCGCAGCGAAACAGCCGGCATCGCGGCGGCCGGGTCCTTCAGCGCGGCCAACAGCTTCGGCATCCCGAAGAAGCGGTTGTGTCCGCCGAGCGCCGCGGCGATCAGCACCAGCGCGAGCTTCAGCAGCAGGATCTGCCCGTACGTCGACGCGAGCAGGTTGGCGGGCGTATCGACGCCGCGCCAGCCGTTGTACGCGCCGGTCGCGAACAACACGATCAGCGCATATGTCGACGCATCGGACAGCGACTGCACGAACGATGCGCCCGTCGTGCGTTCGCTCGCGGGCAGGCCGATGAGCCGCGGCATCACGCCGAACGCCGTCACGAGCACGAGCCCGACCCACGCGCTGATCGCCAGCAGATGCAGCCAGTCGATCCACACCGGCACGCTGAACAGCCCTGCGTCGACCGGATGCCCGCCGTTGCTGCGCGCGAGCGCGACACCGGCGAGCGCGGCCCAGATCGCGAACGGAAAGCGCGAATCGTGCGCTCGCCTGACGAACGACAGCAGCACGACGACGAGCATGAATACGGCGCCGGCCAGCCACGCATGACCGAACCCCGTGCCCGCGAGCATCGCGCGGACGGACGGTCCGGCGTCGAGCATCGACACGTCGCTCATCAGCGCGCAGTGCGCCCAGAACGCGATGATGCTGGCAAGCAGCGATACGACGGACGCGATGCGCAGCGTCGCGACGAGCCGCCGCCCGATGCCGTGCTGCCACGCCGACGCGCCGCGCGCGAGCCAGTGGCTGCCCAGCAGCGCGCCGACGACGACGGCGAACCCGGCATTCTGGATCGCCACCGACACGAGCCGCAGGAGACCGACGAAGCCGTCGTTCACCCTTTCACCCGGAACGTATAGGCGCCCTTGGTGCGATGCGCATCGGCCGTCATCGCGACCCACTGCACCGTGTACGCGCCCGGCGCGAGCTTCGGCATCGCAATGGTCATCACACGCGGGTTCGAAGCATCGATCTTCGCTTTTTCCTGCGAGACGGCGTTGCCGTTCGCGTCCGACACCTTCACCGAACTGAACGTCGGTTCGAGGTCTTCGTTGAAGGTGAGCCGCAACGTGTCGGGCGCCGTGTCGACCGTGCTGCCCGTCGCCGGTGCGGCGCTTTCCAGCTTGCCGTGCGCCGAGGCGGCGACCGGCGCGGCCGCGACGATCGCGCCGGCCGCGGCGAAGGCGGCCAGCCGCCTGAGAGCCGTGATCTTCATGTTCATGCCTCGCGTCACGGCTTCTTCAGCTCGACGACGGTCAGCGCGCCGTTCACGTCCTCTGCGACGAAGTCGATCTTGTCGCCCGCCTTCACCTGCGACAGCATCGCCGGGTCCTTCACCTTGAACACCATCGTCATCGCATCCATCCCGAGGTTCTCGAGCGGGCCGTGCTTGATCGTCAGCCTGGCCGCAGCCGTGTCGACCTTGCGGATTTCGCCGTGCGACATGCTCCGCTTTGCCGCGGCTTCCTGCTTCGCGCCACCGCTCATGTCCATGCCGGCCATGTCGCCCGCCGCGTACGACGCGGCGGAAAACGCCAGCGCCCAACCCATTGCCATCAAAACCAGTCCCTGCTTCATCGTGTCGACTCCCGTGTGAGTGAATGGAAACCGGCGGCCGCATCGGTACGGCCGCCGCATGCTGCTGCTCAACCGTCCGGCAGTTCGCCGGTGTACTCGTACGCGACGGTTCCCTTCGGATGCCTGAACCAGCCCGGATCGCGATAGTCGTTGCGGCCGAGGCCCTGCCGCACCTTGCAGACCGTGAACATGCCGCCCATCTCCAGCGGCCCGAACGGGCCCGTGCCCGTCATCATCGGCAGCGTGTTGTCGGGCAGCGGCATCTCCATGCCGCCCATCGCGCCGCCCGTGCTGCCCATCGCCATGTAGTCGGGCACGAGCCTGCCGATGCGCTTCGCGAGATCCTGCTGCGGCACGCCGATCAGGTTCGGCACCTGGTGGCCCATCGCATTCATCGTGTGATGCGACTTGTGGCAGTGGAATGCCCAGTCGCCCGGGCGATCGGCGGTGAACTCGATCGCGCGCATCTGGCCCACCGCGACATCGGCCGTCACTTCCGGCCAGCGCGCCGCCGGCGGAATCCAGCCGCCGTCGGTGCCCGCGACTTCGAAGCTGTAGCCGTGCAGGTGGATCGGATGGTTCGTCATCGTCAGGTTGCCGAAACGAATCCGCACGCGGTCGCCCGCGCGCACCGGCAGCGGATCGATGCCCGGGAACACGCGCGAATTGAACGTCCACATGTTGAAGTCCGTCATCTCGTTCACGCGTGGCGTGTAGCTGCCCGGATCGATGTCGTACGCGGCGAGCAGGAACACGAAGTCGCGATCGACCGGCATCGTGCCGCGATCCTTCGGGTGCACGATGAACATGCCCATCATCCCCATCGCCATCTGCACCATCTCGTCGGCGTGCGGGTGATACATGAACGTGCCGTGCGCCTCGAGCTGGAACTCGTAGACGAAGGTCTTGCCGGGCGGGATATGCGGCTGCGTGAGGCCGCCGACGCCGTCCATCCCGTTCGGCAGCCGCAGCCCGTGCCAGTGGATCGTCGTGTGCTCGGGCAGCCGGTTGGTCACGAAGATGCGCACCTTGTCGCCTTCGACGGCCTCGATCGTCGGGCCGGGCGACTGGCCGTTGTAGCCCCACAGGTTCGCGTTCATGCCGGGCGCCATCTCGCGCACGACGGGCTCGGCCGTCAGGTGGAACTCCTTCCAGCCGTTCTTCATCCGCCACGGCAGCGTCCAGCCGTTCAGCGTCGCGACGGGCGTGTACGGCCGGCCGTTCGGCGGCACGAGCGGCGGCTGCGTGCCGGTTTTCGTCATCGTGGGCGCTTCGGGCAACGACGCGGCGCCGGCCTTGCTGACCATCGCCGCACCGAGCAGCGCGGCGCCCGAGTGGCTGAGAAATTGTCGACGGGACACCATGTCAATGACCTTCAGGATGCGTTTGCGTCGCGGGCGCCGGTTGCGCCGCGGGGGTGGAAGCCGGCTGCGGCGCAGCGTCGGCGCTGGAAGCGGGTTCCGGCCGGGCAGATGGCGTCGGACGCGGCACGTCGCCCGGCGTCGGCAGCCGGCCCCCGACGGCCATCTGCAGATCGGTTTCGGCGAGCCAGTAGTCCTTCAGCGCATCGATGTAGCCGTTCACCACGCCGACCTGTTCGCGTGCATCGGCCAGCAGCTCGAACACGCTCGCGAGCATCCCGTTGTAGCGCAGCAGCAGCTCGTCCGAGATCGTCTTGCGCAGCGGCACGACTTCGTCGCGGTAGTGGGTGGCGACGTCGTAGCTCGTCACGTAGGCCGCATACGATTCGCGCACTTCGGAACGCGCGTCGATGGCCGTTTTCGCGAGCCGGTTCGCCGACTGCATGTAGACGGCCTCGGCCCGCGCGACCTTCGCGCCGCCCCAGTCGAACAACGGAATCTCGACGCTGATCTCGAAGCCGTGCTCGTGACCCTTGCCGGTCTCGTAGTCGTTCACGTAGCCGAGATCCACCGCATTGACGAAGCGCGTGGCCTTGCTCAGGCCGAGCGACGACGCGACACCCTGCGTCTGCAGCTTCGCGGCCTGGATGTCGAGGCGGTTGCGCATCGCGAAACGTTCGAGATCGGGCAGGTCCGGCCGCGCTTTCGGCAGGTCGGGCAAGCGCTCGGGCAACGCGTATCGCGTGCGTTCGCCCCACAGCCCCATCGCGCGCGTGAGCTTCTCGCGCGCGGCCACGGCCTGCTGGCGCGCCTTCGCGTGCTGCGCGACCGCATCGGCGTGGAACGCCTGTTCCCGCGCGTAATCGAGGCGGCTGAAGTTGCCGGCCTGCCGCATGCGCTGCGCCAGTTCGGCGGCCGCACTCGCGGCATCGCGCACCTGCCCTGCATAGTTCGCGGCCTGTTCGGCCGCAACGGCCTCGACATACGCGCGGCGCGCGTCGGCGGCCACCTTCAGCATCGCGTCGGCGGTTTCGAGCTTGGTCTGCTCGAAGCGGCGGCGTTCGATGTTCGTCGCGAGCGGCAGGGTCAGCAGCGCGAACACGTTCGCCGAGAACGTGCGGCCGAGGGTCAGCTCGCCGTCGCCCGCGCGTGTGCGGCTGAACGCGAAACGCGGGTTCGGCAGCCGGCCAGCCTGGACGAGATCTGCCTCCGACAGCCCCAGTTCCGCATACGACGCCTGCAGGCCGCGGTTGTTCAGCAGCGCGACCTGCACCGCATCGTCGATCGACAGCGGCTTGGCGAGCAGTTCCTTCGTGCGCGTGTCGACGGCTTCACGGTCGGCGTCGGTCCTGACCACGACCGCGTCCTTGCCGATGCGCTCCGACGCGACGGACGACACCGCGTCGAAACCGCCGTCCTTCGAAAACGTCGTGCAGCCGGCGAGGAAGGCCAGCGCGGCCGCGGCCGCGCCGATCCTCGGCGAGATCGACAGCATCGTCATCGCGCGGCCTCCTCGTGCATCGAACGGGTAGCGCCGCCAGCCGCACGACCGGTCGTGCGCCCCTTCGCGGGCCGTTCCGTCACTTCGCGGTTCAGCTGTTTCCAGCCCGGGCCTTCGTCGTCCCGATACGGCCGGTAGCCGTCGAATACGGACGTCACGGTGACATCCGGCACCGCCGCGGCGGCGTCCGCCGGATCGGGCAGCGGGGTGTGCGCAGGCGCGAGCGACGGCACGAGGGCCGCCGCGCCAAGCAGCGCCGCAGTAATCAATCGCATGAATGGGTCTCGTCGTGTGTCGTGCGGCGGACGGGATACCGCCGCCGGAGCGGATTGCGGAGCACGGCCGGTCGGGGCCGCGGGCGGGATCTAGACGAGAAGCCGGCGCGGCGGCCTGTCGATGCCGCCGGTCAGGAACGACACGACCCCGGCCGCGGGCGGCGGCGAGACGATCGCCGCGCGAACGCCGGCCGCGGCGGGGACGGCGGGCGCGCCCGACATGCCGGCGCCGACGCAGCAGGACACGCACGCGGAACACGCCGGCGCATGCCGGGCGTGGCTGTCGGCGTCGTGATGGCCGTCCTGCGCGCTCGGCATCGTGTGCGACGCCGCTTCCATCGGCGCGACGGCAACGCGTTCGCACTGCATCGAAACAGTCGCGAACGACTGGATCGGCAGGCTCAGCGCCAGCAGCACGACGAGGAGGAATTTGCGCCAGTACGACATGGATGCGGAATCAGGCAGGCAACGACCGGATGGGCCGGCGCGGCGCCGTGACAGCGCGTGCCGGGGGACAAGACGGCCGCAGCTTAGCGCCGTCGCGGTGACGACGACATGGCCGAAACATGACCGGATTTTCACGAAACGCGGGCGACGCGGCGCAAGCGCTTCATGACCATTCCGTCATCCGGCGGTCATTCTTCGCGCACGCTCGGCGCCCTATGCTCACGCGTTACACTGACCGGCTGGAATCACGGACAGCCTGCCTCACCATGCGGATACTGATAGTCGAAGACGAACCCAAGATGGCGTCGTACCTCCGGAAAGGGCTGATGGAGGCGAGCTACACGGTCGACATTGCGGAAACCGGCAAGGACGGGCTGTTCCTTGCGCTGCACGAGGATTTCGATCTCGTCGTGCTCGACGTGATGCTGCCGGAAATGGATGGCTTCGAGGTGCTCCGGCGCCTGCGCGCGCAGAAGCAGACGCCGGTGCTGCTGCTCACGGCGCGCGAGGCGATCGAGGACAAGGTCGCCGGGCTAGAGCTGGGTGCCGACGACTACCTGCTCAAGCCGTTCGCGTATGCCGAGTTTCTCGCGCGCATCCGCTCGCTGCTGCGACGCGCGCCGCGCAACGTGCGCGACATCCTGCATGTCGCCGATCTCGAAGTCGACCTGATCCGCCGCCGCGTGCGGCGCGCCGACACCCGCATCGACCTGACCGCGCAGGAATTCGCGCTGCTGCAGTTGCTCGCCGAGCGCGAAGGCGAAGTGCTGACGCGCACCTTCATCACGTCGCAGATCTGGGACATGAATTTCGACAGCGACACGAACGTCGTCGATGCCGCGATCAAGCGCCTGCGCGCGAAAATCGACAACGCCCATGAGAAGAAGCTGATCCACACGATCCGCGGGATGGGCTACGTGCTCGAGGATCGTTCGTGACGCGCAGCAGCCCGGCCTCGTATTCGCTGCTGCGGCGCCTGACGCTGGCGTTCGCCGTCGTCGCCGCGCTCGTGTTCGCGCTGACCGGCGCGTACCTGTATCGCTCGCTGTCCGCCGAGCTGACGCGGCGAGACGACATCGAGATCTCCGGCAAGCTCAACCAGTTCCTGCAGCTTGCGCACGCGAGCGGCTCGGCTGCCGCGCTGCGCGCCGATCCGGCCGTGTTTCATGAAGTGCTGCTGTCGCATCCGGGCGTCTATCTCGGCATCTACGACGCGCGGAACCGCGCGCTCGTCGAGCATTCCGACGAAGCCGGCCACACGCTGGCGTCGGTGATCGCCGCGCCCCATCCGGCCAGCGCAACCGGCACGCCGTTCACGTGCGCGCCGCCCGGCATCGGCACGTCGCGCTGCGTGTATGCGCGCGCCACGCTGCCGTCCGGCGATGCGATCCAGGTTGCGCTTGCACGCACGGCGACCGATCGCCAGTCGTTGCTCGAAAGCTATCGCGTCGACATCTGGCTCGCGGCGGCCGCGGGCGCGCTGCTGGTCGGCGCGCTCGGTTACGCGGTCGCGTCGCGCGGCCTGCGCCCGGTCGAGAGCCTCGGCCGGCAGACGTCACGCATCGAGGCGCACAACCTGAACGCGCGGCTCGACGCACATGGCGGCCCGGTCGAGCTGCGTGAACTCGCGACGTCGGTCAACCGGATGCTCGACCGCCTCGAACGCGCGTTCGTGCGGCTCTCCCAGTTCTCGTCCGATCTCGCGCACGACATGCGCACGCCGCTCGCCAACGTGATCAGTTCGTCGCAGGTCACGCTGTCGCGCGCGCGCACGACCGAGGAATACGAAGCGCTGATCGATTCGAACATCGAGGAATGCGAACGGCTGCAACGGATGATCGAGAACATGCTGTTTCTCGCACGCACCGACAATGCGCGCCAGCACCTGAAGACCACCGAACTTGACGCGGGCGGCGAGTTGCGCCGGCTCGCGTCGTATTTCCAGGCGCTTGCCGATGAAGCCGGCGTGCGCATCGACGTGCAAGGCGAAGCGACCGTCGTCGCCGATGCGACGCTGTTCCGGCGCGCCGTCAGCAATCTCGCGTCGAACGCGCTCGAACACGCGCAAGCCGGGTCGACGATCGAGCTGGCGGTGTCCACGCAAGGCGGATATGCGGTCGTCGAAGTCACCAATCGCGGTGCCGCGATTCCGCCCGAACAGGTCGAACGGATCTTCGAGCGCTTCTACCGCATCGATTCGTCGCGGCACGGCGCGGCGCGCAACGCGGGCCTCGGGCTCGCGATCGTGAAATCGACCATGGAGCTGCATCGCGGCAAGGTCGAAGTCGCAAGCCGTGACGGGCGCACGACGTTTGCGCTTCATTTTCCGCGCGGCGTCGAAGGGTAAGGCGTTTCCCGCGCGTGTCGCATCGGCATGACGGCCGGCGCGCCACCAGGCGAAGCACGACGACGACGCCCCTTCACTCCGCCGGTTCGCGCCGGATTTTCGCCTGGCGGCGATTGCGGTCGTTCAGTATCTGGTGCCGGCGATGGTCGGTCAGCTTCTTCCAGTCACGCGCCTCGTCGCGCGTGCGCAGGCAGCCGACACAAAAGCCCGTCCGGCCATCGAACGCGCACAGCTCGATGCACGGTGATTTCACGGCCACGGTCAGGCCGCCTTCGCAGGCGTCATCACTTCGACGGTCACGTGCGACACGCCGTCGAAACCCTCGATCAGCGCATGGTAGAAACGCGCGTCGCGCACCGTCTCGACGGTCTCGACCGACACGATCGCACTCATGTGGCCCGGCCCGACACGCCACACGTGAAGATCGTTGACCTTGTCGCCCAGCGCCTCGATCGCATCACGTATGCGCGCCGCCAGCTTGCGATCGACGTTGACGTCGAGCAGGATGCCGCCGGTATCGCGCATCAGCCCATACGACCAGTTCGCGATCACGAGCGCGCCGACAATGCCCGCAACGGGGTCCATCCAGACCCAGCCGAATGCACGTGCGAGCAGCAGGCCGACGATGGCCAGCACCGACACGGCCGCGTCGGCGATCACGTGAACGTAGGCCGACCGGATGTTGTGGTCGCGATGGGCCGCCGTGTGCGAACCGTGATCGTGATGCGCATGAGGGTCATCGTCGTGATCATGGTCGTGGTCGTGCCCATGATGATGACCGTGCCCATGACCATGCCCGTGGTGATGGCCGCCGCTCAGCAGCCACACGCTGGCGAGATTCACCGCGAGCCCCAGCACGGCAATCGGAATCGCTTCGCCGAAGTGAATGGGCACGGGCGCCAGCAGACGCGCAACCGCCTCGTAGCCGATCAGGATCGCGATCATCGCGAGCACGATCGCGCTCGTGAACCCGGCCAGGTCGCCCAGCTTGCCGGTGCCGAACACGAAGCGCGGATCGTCGGCATGCCTGCGCGCATAGGTATAGGCCAGCGCGGCGATCAGCATCGCGCCCGCATGCGTCGACATGTGCAACCCGTCGGCGACGAGCGCGAGCGACCCGAACAGCGTGCCGCCGACGATCTCGGCCACCATCATTGCCGAGCACAGGCCGATGACCATCCACGTCTTGCGTTCGTTCTGCTCGTGCGCCGCACCGAGAAAGATATGGTCGTGCCCGGCGCCGAATGCGTCATCCTGGAAAGCGTTCATGTCCTGCCCCGATTACTTGAAATAGCTGTGCACCACGTCGATCAGCTGCTCGGTCGCGCTGCCTTCGTGTGCGTCAGGTTCATGCGCATCGACCAGATGCTCGCGAATGTGGTCTTCCAGCACAACGGCGAGCAGCCCGTTCATCGCGCCGCGACAACTCGTGATCAATTGCAGGACCTCGTTGCAGCCGTGCTCCTCCCCGAGCGCGCGCTCGATGGCCTCGACCTGACCCTTGATCCGGCGCACGCGGTTCAGCAGCTTCTGTTTTTCACGAACGGTATGGCTCATCGACGACGGGCTCCTGAATAGGGAGGGGGAGTATATATCCGGAAGGGTTCCCGTATAGGGGAGAGGGGTATATTTTTTCGGGATGAAGGCTTGTCGAAAGGTATCCGCTCGGCTAGATGCGAAGCGTCAAGGCTGTTTCTAGGCGCGGGAAGTCTGGTCGTCGGCGCATCGACGCCGATGGCACCATGAGGACGATGATTGCCGGCGAACACACACGGCTCGACGCACGGCGATTTCACGGCCACGATCAGGCCGCCTTCGCAGGCGCCATCACTTCGGCGATCACATGGGAAACACCGTCGAATCGCACGTCACGCGCCGCATCGGCAGTCTCGACCGACACGAGCGGGCATACGTGGCTCGGGCCGTCGCGTGGCACAGGGACTGCGACGGGTTTCAGCCCCCGGATCAGCGCAGCGAAATCGGAATTCTCGCCGCGACCCAATCTATCGTGGTCGGCGGCATCGAGATCGTCCGCGTGCTGTCGTACGCATCCGATGCGTCGAAGTAGATCAGCTTGCCGTCGTGGATCTCGATCGGATCGTTTCCAGGCCGGCCGCCCCAGAAGACGAAAAACAGCCGGGTAGCAAGTGTCGATCCGTGCTCATCGGCCACGACGATTTTGATCTGTTCGTTTTGGTCAGCAAAGAGGACGTTGCCGCGGTGGCCACTTCCGCAGATGTTGACGATATAGGTTGTGCCATCGACCTGCTTGATGCCGCCGTTCAGTTTCGCGTTGTAGTTGTATCGCTGGCAGTCGGTTTCGTCGGTCGTGATCCCGCGAACGCTGACGAGATAGAAGATTGCCAGGAAGCTCAGCGTGACGATCGCCAGTCCTGCGCGCATCGTTCTGCTGAAATGGCCGATATTTCTGACAAGCCGGTAGAAGTAGAGCACGAAGATGATCGACGTGATGGCGAAGATCGTGCTCTTCGCATGCTTGAGCGAGAAAAGCACGATCGCATTCCTGACGTCCACTGGCACGAACATCCATGCAATGGCGACAACCAGGCATGTGACGACAACGGTCGAGACCGCTTTGAGAATGACGGCGGTCGCCTTCATTGCTCGGCCGGGACGGTTCTGCATACGGTGTCGAATTTCAGAATGATCGGTTTGTCCAGCTTGATGAGTTTAGGGCGACTGTAGATCATGAAGTCGCCACCGCGATTATGCGCCGACCTCCAGTCGCGGTACGTCTTGTTATGAACTGGCCAGTAGACATCCTTCGCCAGGAACTTCCGAAAAAGGCTGGTGCGTTTGTCGATCGGCTTGTTGACCTCCTCGCCCGCGGGGAGATACCGCCATTCTTCAATAGTCGAGTTCCCGACGTTCAAGTTGCTGCTTTTGAAAAAATCGTTGACCGCCGCGGCATAGGACAGAACCATCCCGTTCCTGTTCCAGTGGCCGAGGTATTGGCTCTTGGAAAGCGAATCGTCGTTGAACGAATAGCTGTCTTTGATGTAGACATAGACGTGGGTAATTCGCGCGACAGGCTCGAGACAGAAGACCTTGTTCTCGCCTTCGTATTGATAAAAGCGTTCGCCGGTAACGGCCGCCTTCCCTACGGCAGCGTAGAAATTGAAGTTCGCCAGGGCGCCGGTCAAATCCGTCATCGCGGTACCGTCGAGCGTGTCGAGGGATGACACTGGCTGGTACTGAAATCCCCAGGCGATGTGAAACTGGAGCGGAGCAGTCAGAAACGGGGAGGTGTCGATAACAATACCTGCCGCGCTCACTTGTCCGGCCGAAAAACTCCGCTCGACCACGGGCGCCAGGACTTTCGTTACTGCGCGTGCGGCATTCGGCGTGTAAATCGCTTGCCGGACAAGCTGATTGAATCGTTCCGTTGCACCGCGAAATTTCAGAGCCCAATCCAGGGAAACCGTCGTGTCATCGAGCGGCTGTACAGAGTTGAGGTCGTTGTCATAGACATGTCTTGGGCTCGCAAACCATTTCCGCGCCAGCTTGGCCGAGATTGGCCAGCCCATCTTGTCCATCGCTTTGGGGATGTCCTGCAGATCGAACTCGGGCAGTTTGTCGGCCTGCTCCGCGTCCCGAGGCTTGTCGTTCGGCTGCGGTTTGGCAGGCGGTTCGGTGGGCGCTGGCGCAGGGGTGGACGTGTGATGCGGCTTGACCGGTGCAGGTGCCTTGGGCGGCGATGGCGGCTCGTTCGGCGCACGCCTGTCGAACGAGATTTTTTGCTGCGTGTCGATCGGAATGCATCCGACCACTCCAGCGTGACATTTCCAACGTTTGCCGGAATAGAAGACTCCGGATTCCAGCTGGTAATACGGGACTTTTTTGACGTCGGGCATAGCGCTTGAATGACGATTCGCGAGAGAACCGGTCTCAGCGTAATCAAAACCCCGGCATTTCCAACGTCGATAACGAAGACAACTTGTCAGATCCAGCCGAACCTATGTAGGACATAACGGTACGGGCAGTCTTCCGACGGCACGACTGTTACAGAAGGTTTCGTCGCCACACGGCTCAACATCGCGTCCTCGAGTTCCGCAGCCCCCTCGTCTGCCATTATGGCGACCGTGTCAGCCTCCACGGGGGCCGGGCGCGTGGAGTGAACAGATTCGCGTCGACGGGCCGCAGTGGCATGTGTCCCGCATCCCGCCACGAACCTCCTCGACGAAATCGCCCCCCGATCACACGAAGATGGTCACCAACCGCCCATCGATACCGCCGCAGATTGTCGGTCCATGCCAGTCGCTCCGGCACGGTTAGTCTGCCGGCCCTCAAAGGGCATTTGCAGCACGTCACCGACGAGATGCGCGTGTACTGCAGCGACGGGTTCTGCCGGACGGTCAACCTCGTCTTTGACAACGAGCACTTTCGCCTCTTTTGTGACCACTTCCATCGGCCCCACGATCGACACATCACATCGGCCGGGTCATTGCGTGCCCAGTCATTCAGCATCACCCTATACCCACCGACCCGACAATGCCGTACGAAATGAATGCTTGTCGAAAGCAACCCGCTCGGCTAGACTGCCCTTCGTCTTTGGGGAGTAGCCTGCTTTCCGTCTCCGGAAAGCGAACGCGTCAACACACTCGGCCTGCGGCCGTGGCGCGTTCAGCCTGATCGGCCTGGCGAGACCATCGGCACATCGCGTCGTTCCTGGTCGGACGTCGGCGGATGTGCCATGGTTCGTCAACGTCCGACCACGGAGTCCCCATGTTCCCCGCCACCCTCTCCCCGCGTTTCGCCGCCGTCCGCACGCATGCCTGCGGAGGTGCCGCATGACGTTCATGTTCGTCGAACTGGCGGTCATGCTGATCGTCATCCTCGTCGCCGCCGAGGTCTTCACCAATGCGCTCGAACATCTTGGCGAACGCCTGAAGATTTCCGAAGGCGTCACCGGTTCACTGTTCGCCGCCGTCGGCACCGCGCTGCCCGAAACGATGGTGCCGCTGCTCGCGCTCGCCGGCGGCACGGCAAACCCGGCCGTGAACGAGGAGATCGGTGTCGGCGCGATTCTCGGCGCGCCGCTGATGCTCGCCACGCTCACCACGTTCCTGATGACGCTCGCGGTGATCCGCTCGCGCGGGCCGCGCGGCACGATCGCGCCCGAACGGACGGGTTTCGTGCGCGACCTGAACTACTTCCTCGCCGCGTTCTCGCTGGCCACCGCCGCGATGTTCGTCCCGCATCACAACGGCGCCGTGCGCGCGCTGCTCGCCGCGATGCTGGTCGGGATCTACGTGATGTATGTCGTGATGACGTTCCGTGCGTCGAACCAGCTCGTCGATGCCGGGCATGGCACCGAGGCGCCGCACAAGATGTTCCTGTCGCGCCTGGGCTTGCCGACCAACCTGGCGACCATCGCGCTGCAGCTGCTCATCGGCGTCGCGCTGCTGGTCGGCGGAGCGAAGGGTTTCATTCACGGCGTGGAAGGCGTGTCGCACGTGCTCGGCGTCTCGGCATTGCTGCTGTCGCTGATCATCGTGCCGATCGCGACGGAGCTGCCCGAGAAGGTCAACAGCGTGCTGTGGATCCGCCGCGGGAAGGACACGCTCGCGTTCGGCAACATCACCGGCGCGATGGTATTCCAGGGCACGCTGCTGCCGGCGATCGGCATCATGCTGACACCGTGGGAGCCGCGCCTCGAAGTGCTGACCGGCGTGATCATCACGCTCGCGGCGGCCGCATGGCTGCGCATCAATGCGCGCACGCGCGGGCTCGCGATCTGGGCGTTGCTGGCGAACGGCGCGGGTTACGCAGCCTATCTGTTCCTGACACTGGCCCGGTAACCCGGCTCACGCGGCACGGGCACGCTGCCGCGGTGCGAACGATGCACCGCCGCGCCGCGTGCCCGCAAGCGTGTCAGATGCGCTTCTGGTTCACACGCTGCGACAGCTGTTCGGCGCTTTCCTTGCGCTCGCTGTACCGGTCCGTCAGGTACGCGCCGACGTCGCGCGTGAGCAGCGTGAACTTGACCAGTTCCTCCATGACGTCGACGACCCGGTCGAAATACGCGGACGGCTTCATCCTGTCGTCGTCGCCGAACTCCATGAACGCCTTCGCGACGGACGACTGGTTCGGAATGGTCAGCATGCGCATCCAGCGCCCGAGCACCCGCATCTGGTTGACCGCGTTGAACGATTGCGATCCGCCGCTGACCTGCATGACCGCCAAGGTCTTGCCCTGCGTCGGCCGTACCGCGCCGACCGACAGCGGAATCCAGTCGATCTGCGCCTTCATCACGCCGGTCATCGCGCCGTGCCGCTCGGGAGAGCACCACACCATGCCCTCCGACCATTGCACGAGCTCGCGCAACTCCGCCACCTTCGGGTGATGCTCGGGTGCATCGTCGGGCAACGGCAATCCGGCCGGATTGAAGATCCTGACATCGGCGCCCATGGCCGTCAGCAGACGCGCCGCCTCCTCGACCAGCAGCCGGCTGAACGAACGCGCGCGCAACGACCCGTAGAGCAGCACGATGCGTGGCGGATGCGTCGACGGGCGCGCGGGTTGCAGCAGGCTCGCGTCCGGCACGCGAAACAGCGCGGCGTCGAGTTGCGGCAGATCGTTCAGGCGGTCAGACACGCTTGCCCTCCGCATCGATCACGATTTCGCCGTCTTCCTTTGCAAACGGCCCGTTCTGCGGATCGGGCAGGATATCGAGCACCTGTTCGGACGGGCGGCACAGCCGCGTGCCGAGCGGGGTGACGACGATCGGGCGATTGATCAGGAGCGGATGCGCGACCATGAAGCCGATCAGATCGTCGTCGCTCCATTTCGGATTGTCGAGATCGAGCGCGTCATACGGTGTGCCCTTGCGACGCAGCACGTCGCGAACGGGGATGCCCATCGCCGCGATCAGCGCGCGCAACTCCTCTTTCCCGGGCGGCGTGTCGAGGTACAGCACGACACGCGGTTCGACGCCGCTGTTGCGTATCATCGCCAGCGTGTTGCGCGACGTGCCGCAATCGGGGTTGTGATAGATCGTGATGTCGGTCATTTCCGGAATCCTGATTGATTTCACGCGCGCTCGTACCAGCCCTTCGAACGGTTGACCACGCGCACGACGAGCAGCATGACCGGCACCTCGATGAGCACGCCGACGACGGTCGCGAGCGCCGCGCCCGAGTGGAAGCCGAACAGGCTGATGGCCGCCGCCACGGCCAGCTCGAAAAAGTTGGACGCGCCGATCAGCGCCGACGGGCACGCGATGCTGTGTTTCTCGCCAACGGCGCGATTGAGCCCATAGGCGAGCGCTGCGTTGAAGAACACCTGGATCAGGATCGGCACCGCGAGCAGCGCGATCACCAGCGGCTGCTTCAGGATCGCCTCGCCCTGGAACGCGAACAGCAGCACCAGCGTGGCCAGCAGCGCGGCGATGGACCAGGGGCCGATCTTCGCCATCGCGCGGTCGAACGCCGCCTGCCCCCTGGCGAGCAACAGCCTGCGCCACGCTTGCGCGAGGATCACCGGGATGACGATGTAGAGCACGACCGACGTGAGCAGCGTCGCCCATGGCACCGTGATGGCGGACATCCCCAGCAGCAGGCCGACGAGCGGCGCGAAAGCGATCACCATGATGCTGTCGTTCAGCGCGACCTGCGACAGCGTGAACAGTGGATCGCCGCCGGTCAGCCGGCTCCACACGAACACCATCGCCGTGCACGGCGCGGCGGCCAGCAGGATCAGGCCGGCGATATAACTGTCGATCTGGTCGGCCGGCAGCATCGGCGCGAACAGCTGCCGGATGAACAGCCAGCCGAGCAAGGCCATCGAGAACGGCTTGACGAGCCAGTTCACGACGAGCGTGACACCGATCCCCCGCACGTGCTGGCGAACCTCATGCAACGCGCCGAAGTCGACCTTGACGAGCATCGGCACGATCATCACCCAGATCAACAACCCGACGGGCAGGTTGACCTGCGCGTATTCCAGGCGGCCGATGCGCTGAAAGAGCCCCGGCAGTGCCAGGCCCAGCGCGATGCCGAGCACGATGCACAGCGCCACCCAGACGGTCAGGTAGCGTTCGAAAAATCCGATGGCGGGCCTGGCCGCCGCGGCTTGCGACGGGGCCGCGTGCGAGCCGCTCATGTGCGATCCCCGCAGCAGGCCGGCGCCGCCGGCACGCCGCACGCAGCGCCGGCGCAGCAGTTTTCGGTCAGGAACCCGATGAGTCCGCTCATCGATTCGAAGTTCGCCGCGTAATAGATGAACCGGCCGTCCTGACGCGCGGTGACCAGCTCCGCATGCGACAAATCCTTCAGATGGAACGACAGGCTCGATGGCGACAGCCCGATCTGCTGGGCGATCGCTCCGGCCGGCAGCCCTTGCGGCCCGGCGACGACCAGCGCGCGAAAGATGGCCAGGCGCGCTTCATGAGCAAGCGCGCCCAGGGCGCGCACGACGAGATTGGAGTCCATGGCGCGAAGGATAGCGCCTTCATTTCCATATTTCAAGAATTGTTGAAATAAAGGTGCCCATCTCCTGCCGAACGGCATGACCGGGCTGCACCCGCCCCGCCGCCTATCGTCGAACGCCGCCGCGCGAGCCGCATCCGGCCCGACATGCGCGGCGCCGGTGCGGCCGCCGCCCCGGTTCACGGGCGGGCGAGGCACCGGCGTGCCGTCAGGTCAGGACGCCTTCACGAGCTTGACGATCGTCAGCGTGCCGTCGACCTTCTCGATCCGCACCTTGACCTTGTCGCCCGCATGCGCGTGCTCGAGCATCGCCGCGTCCTTCGCCTTGAACGCCATCGTCATCGGCGGCATCCCGACGTTGTCGAGCTCGCCGTGCTTCAGCGTGATCCGGCCGCTCGCGGCATCGACCTTCTTCACTTCGGCATCGGTCAGCGCGGCGTTCGACTCGGCCGCACCGCCCGACGACATCTTCATGCCCGACATGTCCATGCCGGCCATGTCGCCGGCGGCGAAGGCCGGCGCGGTGAACGCGCCGCTCGCGAGAACGGCTGCGGTGGTGGTGACAGTGATCCACTTCTTCATCGTGATTCTCCGGTTGGGATGGATGGCACGTTCGTGCCGTGAGGTACTGCATCGGAATGCCGCACGCGGCCCGTGCTTCGCGCATGACGGCGCTGCAGCAGGAGCCAGGCGGCGGGAATGACGAACATCGACAGCAGCGGCGCCGTGACCATGCCGCCGACCATCGGCGCGGCGATGCGCTGCATCACTTCGGAGCCGGCACCGTGGCCGACCATGATCGGCACGAGGCCGGCGAGCACGACGGCGACCGTCATCGCCTTCGGCCGCACGCGCAGCACCGCGCCTTCGCGGATCGCGTCGAGCAGCAGCGCGTCGGTCAGCGGTTCGCCGGCATCGAGCCGGCGCTGCAGCGCGCCCTTCAGGTACAGCAGCATCACGACGCCGAATTCGGCGGCCACGCCCGCGAGCGCGATGAAACCCACCGACGTCGCGACGGACACCGCATGGCCGAGCGCCCACACGAGCCAGAAGCCGCCGACCAGCGCGAACGGCACCGTCGACATCAGCAGCAGTGCATCGGCCGCCGAGCCGAACGTGAGAAACAGCAGCACGAAGATCACCACGAGCGTGACCGGCACGACGGTGCGCAGCCTGGCCGCCGCGCGTTCGAGATACTCGAACTGCCCCGACCACGCGATCGAATAGCCGGGCGGCAACGCGACCTGTTGCGCGACGGCCTGCTGCATCGCGCGCACGGCGCGCTGCAGATCGGTGCCGCGAATGTCGACGTACACGTAGCCGGAGAGTCGCGCGTTCTCGCTGCGGATCATCGGCGGCCCGTCGGCGATCGCGATGCGCGCGACATCACCGAGGCGGATCTGCGCGCCGCGCGCGGTGACGACCGGCAGCTGCCGCAGGTTCTCGACCGAATCGCGCACCTCGCGCGGGTAGCGGAGGTTGATCGGAAAGCGCTCGCGGCCCGCGATCACTTCGCCGACATCGTCGCCGCCGACCGCCGACGACACCACCGACTGGATGTCGGCCACCGACAATCCGTAGCGCGCGGCGGCAAGCCGGTCGATATCGACGTCGATATAGCGGCCGCCGTTCAGCCGTTCCGCAAGCGCGGACGTCACGCCCGGCACGCGCTTCACCGCGGCCTCGACCTGCTTCGCGACCGCGTCGATCCCGGCCAGGTCCGGCCCGGAAATCTTCACGCCGACCGGCGTCTTGATCCCGGTGGACAGCATGTCGAGCCGGTTGCGGATCGGCGGCACCCATACGTTCGACAGGCCCGGCACCTTCACCGTGCGGTCGAGTTCGTCGACGAGCTTCTCCGGCGTCATGCCGGGCCGCCATGCGCTGCGCGGCTTGAACCGGATCGTCGTTTCGAACATCTCGAGCGGCGCGGGATCGGTCGCGGTATCGGCGCGGCCCGACTTGCCGAACACCGTGTCGACCTCGGGCACGGTCTTGATCAGCCGGTCGGTCTGCTGCAGCAGCTCGCTCGCCTTGTCGGCGGAGATGCCCGGCAGCGCGGTCGGCATGTACAGCAGGTCGCCTTCGTCGAGCGGCGGCATGAATTCGCCGCCGAGCCGCGACAACGGTACGGCCGTCAGTCCGAGCGCGACGACCGCAACGCCGATCGCGACCCACGGCCGCCGGAGCGTCGCTTCGAGCAGCGGCCGGTACACGCGGATCAGCACGCGGTTGATCGGGTTCGCGTGCTCGTGCGGAATGCGGCCGCGCACGAGGTAGCCCATCAGAACCGGCACCAGCGTCACCGACAGCCCGGCGGCGGCGGCGATCGTGTAGGTCTTCGTGAACGCCAGCGGCGCGAACAGCTTGCCTTCCTGCCCTTCCAGCGAAAACACCGGGATGAACGACAACGTGATGATCAGCAGCGAGAAGAACAGCGCGGGCCCGACCTCCGCGGCCGACGTCGCGACGAGTTCCCATCGTCGCGCGGCCGTGACCGGTTCGCCGGGATGCGCGTGGTCATACGCCTCGAGATGCTTGTGCGCGTTCTCGATCATCACGATCGCCGCGTCGATCATCGCGCCGATCGCGATCGCGATCCCGCCGAGCGACATCAGGTTCGCGTTGACGCCCTGGTAGCGCATCACGATGAACGCGGCCAGCACGCCGAGCGGCAGCGACAGGATCGCGACGAACGCGCTGCGCAGATGGAACAGGAACACCGCGCAGACGATGCCGACGATGACGAATTCCTCGATCAGCTTGTCCTTCAGGTTGCCCACCGCGCGCTCGATCAGTTGCGAGCGATCGTAGGTCGTGACGATCTCGACGCCGGGCGGCAGCGAACGCTTCAGGTCGGCCAGCTTCGCCTTCACCGCGTCGATCGTCGTGAGCGCGTTCTTGCCCGAGCGCATCACGACGACGCCGCCCGTCACCTCGCCCTGCCCGTTCAGCTCGGCGATCCCGCGCCGCATCGCGGGGCCGACCTGGATGCGCGCGACGTCGCCGAGCAGCACCGGCGTACCGGCGTCGTTCGTGCGCAGCACCACGTGCCGGAAATCGTCGAGCGTGCGCAGGTAGCCGGTCGAGCGCACCATGTACTCCGACTCGGCCAGCTCGACGACCGAGCCGCCGGACGCCTGGTTCGCGTTGCCGAGCGCGTTCGCGATTTCCGCCTGCGTGATGCCGTAGGCGCGCAGCCTGTCCGGATCGAGCACGACCTGGTACTGCCGCACCATGCCGCCGATGCTCGCGACTTCCGAGACGTCCGGCACGGCCTTCAGCTCGAACTTCAGGAACCAGTCGTTGAGCGCGCGCAGTTGCCCGGGATCGTGACGGCCGGTGCGATCGACGAGCGCGTACTCGTACACCCAGCCGACGCCGGTCGCATCCGGGCCGAGCGACACCGTCGCGCCGGCCGGCAGCCGGCTCTGCACCTGGCTCAGGTATTCGAGCACGCGCGAGCGCGCCCAGTACGGATCGGTGCGGTCGTCGAACAGCACGTAGACGAACGCGTCGCCGAACGACGAGTACGCGCGGACGGTTTTCGCACCGGGCACGCCGAGCAACGTGGTCGTCAACGGATAGGTCACCTGGTCCTCGACGATCTGCGGCGCCTTGCCCGGATACGACGCCTTGACGATCACCTGCGTGTCCGACAGGTCGGGCAACGCGTCGAGCGGCGTCTGCCCGAGGGAGTGGACGCCCCATGCGGCGATCAGCACGGTGGCGAGCAGCACGAGGAAGCGGTTGTGGACCGACCAGCGAATGATGCGCGCGATCATCGTTCGCCTCCCTGCGGTTCGACCTTCGTCAGGCGATAACCGTCGTCGGCCCGCGTGAACGCGAAACGCACCGTCTGGCCCGGCTTCACGCCAGGGAACGCGGCGGCCGACGGCTTGCCGAACGTCATCGTCATCGCGCCCCAGCCGAGCGCCGGCACGGGCTGGTGCGAGAACGTGATGTCGTCGGCCGTGACCTGTTCGACCTTGCCGATGGTTTCGTAGATCGGTGCCGCCGCTTTCGGCGCCGGCCCGGAAGTCACCGCCGCCCCGCTTGCGCTGCTGCCGCTCTCCAGCTTCGGCAACACGCTCTTCAGGCTCGCCTCCGAATCGATCAGGAACTGCCCCGATGCAACGACCGTATCGCCTTCGTTCAACCCGCCGAGCACTTCCGTGTCGCCGCCGATGTCGTTGCCGGTCGTCACCTGCACCGGCTGGAGCCGACCGTCGCCGTTCTTCACGATGACGATCGTGCGCTTGCCGGTCGCGATCACCGCTTCGGACGGCACGAGCAGGCGCGACACGCTCGCCTTCCCGGCGACCCGCACGCGCATCAGCATGCCGGGCGTGAGCTTCAGCGCGGCGTTGTCGATCTCCACGCGCGCCTGCAGCGTGCGGCTGCTCGTGCTGATGCCGGGCAGCACCTCGCGGATGCGTCCGGTGAAATGCTGCGCAGGATCGCCCGCGAAGGTCGCGTCGACGGCCATCCCCGGCTGCACGTTCAGCGCGAGCGCTTCCGGCACCTCGACGATGAGCCACAGCGTCGACAGCCCCGCAATCTTCGCCAGCGTCTGTCCGGGCGCGACCATCGCGCCGTCCCGCACGTTCAGCTCGCTGACGACGCCGGTTTCCGGCGCGCTAAGCACGACGTGCGTCTGCGCGCGGCCGGTGCGATCGAGGCTCGCGATCATGCCGTCGGGAATCGACAGCGCGCGCATCCGTGCACGCGACGCATCGAGCAGGCTGCCGTCCGTTCCGTCGCGCTTGAGTGCGAGGTATTCCTCCTGCGGCGCGAGCCAGTCAGGCACGAACAGCGACGCCACCGGCGCGCCCTTCGCGATGCGCTGCATCGGTGCGCGCGCATAAAGGCGATCGATGTAGCCGGTGACGCGCGACTGAACGACCTCCGCGCGCGATTCGTCGAACTGCGTGGTGCCCACCGCGTCGAATCCGGCCGCCGTCTGCTGGCGTCGGACCGTCGCATAACGGATGCCGAGATTCTGCTGCAGGCCCGGATCGATCCGGATACCGGACGCGCCGCCGCCCTCGTCCGCATAGACAGGCTGCAACTGCATGTCCATGAATGGCGACTTGCCCGGTTTGTCGAAATGCTGGTTCGGCACCATCGGGTCGTGCCAGTACAACACCTTGCGGCCCGTGTTCGGGTCGGTCTTGCCGGCAGGTGCGGCGCCGGGCGCTACGGACGATGCGATCGATGCGCCGCCCGCCGCATCGCGCATGCCCGCGACGTAACCGGCGCCGAGCAGTGCCGCGGCGGCAAACGTCAGCAGCACCGCGCGCGCCAGTGATTGCTTTTTCATGAGGTTCTCCTTCACTGCGCGGCGGCCATCGTCGACGGCACGACCTGATATTCGAGCTGCGCCCAGGTCTGCGACACGTCGCGCCTGAGATCGAGCACCTGCAACTGCGCGTCGAGTTGCGCGCGCCGCGCGGCGAACGTGTCGGCGAGTGAACCCGTGCCCGCCCGGTAGGCGGCATTGGCCAGTTGCACGCGCTGGTCGGCGGCGGGCAACAGCGATGCACTCAGGTTCGCGATGCGTTCGCGGCCGCTCGCGAGCGTTTCGGACTGCGTGCGGATATCGGCCTGCACCTGGCGCAGCGTGTCCTCGTACATCAGGCGCGCCTTCGTCGCCAGTTCGGCCTTCTCGGCGACATCACGGTTCTGGCGATTCCTGCGATCGAGCGGCAATGGAATCGTGACGCCGACGGACACCATGTTCGAATACGCACCGCCGCGCTGCTGGTACGCGACTTCCCACGTCCAGTTCGGGCGGCGTTCGCTGTTCGCGACGGCGGTATCGGCTTCGGCGACGGCGATATCGTCGGCGGCCGTGATCAGCGCCGGCTGCGATATGCGCAGCTCGTCCGGCGGCAACGACGACACGAACGATTCCGGCGCGGGCGGTGCGCCCGTGACGTCCGACGCCGGCACGGCGGTCCAGCGCGACAACGCGATGAGCGCGGTCTGGTAGACCTGCTGCGCTTTCAGCCATTGATCCTGCGTCTGCGCGAGCATGGCCCGCGCCTGAACGACGTCGGCCGCACTCGCCTTCGCGCCGCGATACGATGCCTTCGTCGCGTCGAATTCATGGTTCATGTGATCGAGCAGTGCCTGCTGCAACGCGAGCGCCTGCTTCGCGTAGACGGCGTTCAGCCACGCCGTTGCGGTTTGCTGGCGTACGCTCGCGAGCTGCGCGAGATAACCGGCGCGCTCGCGCCCGACCTGCTCGTTGGCCAGTGCCGAACGCAGGCGCCGCTTGTCGCCGGACACCCACTCCTGCTCGATGCCGATGCGGCGCATCGTCATGAAGTCCTGGCCGACGGTGAAGCGCTGGCCGCCATTGACCGGCAGGTTGTCGATGCCGGCCTTGAGCATCGGGTCGGGCAGCTGGCCGGCCTTCACGGCCGCCTCCGAGCTCGCGCGCACCGAAGCCTGGGCGGCCTGCATCGACGCGGAATGATCGGTGGCGGACTGCAGCGCGGCGTCCAGCGTAAAAGGCGGTTGCTGCGCGTGAGCCGCGCCCGCAACCAGCAGCGCCGCCCAAAGCATGGGCGCGCGCCGGCGCGCACGCCGCGCAAGCGGCGTGCCGGGATGGAATGACATGGTTTAACCCCAACGGCGGAACCCCATGGGGATTCCACGTCCTGCGCACAGGACGAACCTCACCGCGAATGCGGCGAACCTATCGGATCGGGATCAGCTGATGCGTGGAGGGCGCCACAACCCGTTCGGATCGCGGACCGGGAGAATTTGCGCGTAGTGGAAGGCAACGATGCTGGCGAATGCAGCGGGACGACTGACTTCGGCGCGAGCGGCCGGATGATAGAGACTGCCGAACTGGCATTGCGCCGTCAGCTTGCAGGACAGGCCCTTCGCTTTCGCGTGGGCCTTGCCGGTGGACGACGACTGCATCGAATCGCAACCCGGCATGTCGGCGGACATGCCGGCGTCCATGTCCGTCGACATCGACATGCCCTGTTGCATCATCGGGCATTCCCCGGCCAGGCCGCTGGCTGCCAGCCCGCTGATGGGCAGCACCGCGCAAAGCAGCAGCAGGATGACGGTCCGGAGAAATTTCATGCGGGCGATTATAGCGCGGGGTTTTGCTGTGTGGCGGCGCATCGATACGGCGGAACGACGCGCCGTAGCCGTACCCATCGCGCTCATCGCACCCATCGCACGCTACCGCGCCAGCGCGTCGGCCTCCAGCACGGCGCGCACCGCCGGCCGCGCACGCACCCGCTCGTACCACGCACGCAGATGCGCATACCGGGTCAGGTCGATATCCGCGTTGTACACCGACCGCATCCAGTCGGCCTTGCCCCAGCCGGTCAGCGCGAACAGGTAGGCATCGGCAACGGTGAACGTGTCGCCGGTCAAGTATGCGTTGCCGTCGAGCTGGCGGTCGATCCATGCAAAACGGCTGTCGAGCTTCGTTCTCGCCGGATCGACGTATTTCCCCGCCTGTACCGCATACAGCAGCGGAATGAACCCCTTGTGGATCTCGGTGCCGAGAAAATTGAGCCATTCCATCAGCCGGTAGCGCGCGAGCGTGCCGTACGCAGGCGCGAGCGCGGCTTCCGGGCACTGATCCGCGAGATACTGCGCGATCACCGGGCCTTCGCGCAGCAGCGTGCCGTCGTCGAGTTCGAGCAGCGGCACGTAGCCGAGTTCGTTCACATCGTAGTAATTGCGCCCGTCTTCAATGACGTGCTTGCGTGCGTCCACCTTGATGACCTCCGCGTCGATGCCGCCTTCGCGCAGCACGATGCAGATGGCCTGCGAACAGCTTCCGGGAGCGTGATAGAGCTTCATGCGTTTCCTTCGTGGGTTGTCCATGTATCGATTCGCCGCGACGCGGGCGCTAATATCTCGCATCGGCGCATCGCCGGGAAGACGGCAGTCGTTTGTGCCGTAGTCACAAAAAATTTACCGACCAGGATTCAGCACGATGAAAACGAGTGCGACCGGATGTTCCGTCGAAGAAGCGATGCGCCTGCTCGGCGGCCGCTGGCGGCTGCTGCTGGTGTCGTATCTGCTCGACGGGCCGCGACGCTTCAGCGACCTGCGCCGCGACATGCCCGGCATCTCGCAGCGCATGCTGACGCTCGACCTGCGCGCACTCGAGGACGCCGGGCTCGTGCGGCGCACCGTCTATCCGGAAGTGCCGGTGCGGGTCGAGTACGACCTGACCGCCGACGGCGACCGGCTGCGGCCCGTCGTCGAGGTCATGCGCGAATTCGGGCTGTGGCTGAAGGCGCGCGATGCCGCTGCGTCGTGCGACACCGGCGCGACGCCCGGCGCGGCGGCAGCGATCGGAACGGCCCTTCATTCGAACCGATAACCCCTACCACCCTTACGCAGGAACCCGTTCATGGAACTTCACGCTACCGTCGGCGCGGCGACGTCCGACCTCGACGACGACGAAAGCTTCGCCAACATCTACTGTCACGACGCCGAGCAGGACTATTGCTTCGCGCTGTCGCGCTTTCCGGACGACACGCTGATCGAAGTGATGGTGCGCGACCAGATCACCTGGCGCGTCAAGGATCTGTCGGTGACGCTGACGGACGACACGATCGACATCGAGATCGAACCCGGCATCGCCGCGCGACTCGACGGCCAGACGCGTTACGTGATCCATCTCGCGCCGGGCCAGTACGATCCGGTCACGCTGCGCGCCGCGCTGAAGGAGATCTTCGCGGGGAAAAGCGGGTTTCAGGACGACAGCACGCGCGGTTAACGGCTCAACCGCACCGTCATCGTCGCCTTCGCGAGGGCCTGGTAGTGAGCGGTATAGCCGACGACCGCAGGCGTCGCGTCAGGTTCGACCGGCAGCTTCGTCACCTTGAGCGCGGTCAGCGTAATGACGTAGCGATGGGTGTCGCCCTGCGGCGGGCACGGGCCAAGATAGCCGACTTGGCCGGTGTCGTTCTTCATCGGGACGGCACCCGCCGGCAGTCCGGCAACGTCATTGCCCGAACCGGGCGCGATGCCATGCGCCGACGCCGGGATGTCGGCGACGACCCAGTGCCAGAATCCGGAGCCCGTCGGTGCGTCGGCATCGAACATCGTCAGCAGGTAGCTTTGCGTGCCTTCCGGAACACCGCTCCACCGTATGGACGGCGAAATGTTTTGACCGTGACAGCCGAAGCTGTCCGATACCTGCGCGCGACCAAACGCGCCGCCGGCAAGCTCCGCGCTTTCGATCGAGAAATCGCCCGCCCGTGCCGTACCGGCAGCGAGCATCGCCACGCAAAGGGCGAAACCGGGCTTGACTATCGTCATCGTCACCTCACCAGCAAGCAGGAATGGAACGGACATTCTTGCAATCGCGCCGGCCCCGAACAAGACAAGCAAAGGTACCGGTATCGCGACTACCCGGCAATGTCCGGCCATGCCGGCTCCGCTCGCGGAAAGAGCCGGTTGCCGGTACATTGGCGGCAAACGGAAGTCCGGGCCGGCCGCTTCCATCCTCATTCACGCCCTTCATGCCTGATCCGACCATGACGTGCCCTTCACGACTGCGTTCGCTGCTCCACGGCTCCATGCTGTTCATCGCCTGCGCATCGATCGCGCCCGCCGCGCTGGCGGCCAAACCGCTACTCACGTTCAAGGTCGACGACACCATCACGGCCCGCGTCGAACGGGCGGACAGCGAGCACGTTACCGTGCGCTTCCTGCCGAGCGGCAAGACGCAGACGCTCGACGTGACCGCCGCCGACGAAGAAGGCCGCTATCACCTCGCGTCGGACGACTACAACTTCGACGGCCACCGCGATCTCGCGATGCACGCGACGCTCGGCATGGTGAACGATGGCTACGGCATCTACCTGTACGACACCGCACGCCAGCGGTTCGAGCCGCTGCGGATGCCGGCGAGCGACATGCCGCACGGCAATTGCGACGGGCTGGTCAACGTCCAGGCGAAGCCGAAAGAGCGCACGCTGTACAGCTCGTGCCGCGGCGGCCCGATCTGGTACACCGATGCGTATCGCTTCGACGGCAGCGGCAGGATGTACCTGTACCAGTCGAGCGAAGCGATACCGGACGACCTGCGCGACCTGCTCGACACCGACAACGGCCCGTCGTCGATGCTGCTGACCTACGACGCGCAAGGCAAGCGTGTCGCGCGTCGCCCCGACGCCTACGGCGGCGGCACCGTCACGTTCAAGGTGCGCCCGGCACGCCTGCCGCTGCACGATGCGATGACCGATGCGCCCACGCGCCGTTATGTCGTCGCGGGCGACACGGTGGAGGTGATCGACGCGAGCGCCGATTTCCAGTGGCTGAAGGTGCGGTATCGCAACCCGCATGCGGGCGCGGTGCAGGGCTGGGTCAGTGCGAAGGAGGCGATGGGCAACTGATGCAAGCGGTCGCGTATTCGCCACGCTTCCCACATATTGAACGCCGAACATCCCATTAATCGGGATACCTGCCCAAATGTTGACGCGCTTCCCGCCGCGACTCTAACGTTCTCCTCAACGCCATTCGATTCGGCCGCCCCGCTCGCGGGCGACGGCCGGGCATGGAACACAGGAGACAACCGTGGCCCAATCCGCGTCGCGCACCCACGCGAACCCGCCGGATCGATTGCCCGCCCACGCCGGCATCGCATCCGATTCAACCGCCCGCGCGGCCGCCGCGCAGGCAGCGCCGCCCAGCCGCAAGCGCCTGCTGATCCTCGCGCTGCTGTTCGTCACGGTCGTGATCAACTATCTCGACCGCAGCAACCTGTCGATCGCCGCGCCCGCGCTGTTCAAGGCACTGAACATCGATCCCGTGCGAGCGGGCCTCGTGTTTTCCGCGTTCGGCTGGACCTACGCGCTGATGCAAGTGCCGGGCGGCTGGCTCGTCGACAAGGTATCGCCGCGCGTGCTGTATGCGGGCGCGCTCGCGCTGTGGTCGGTCGCGACGCTACTGCTCGGCTTCGCCGGTTCGTTCGTCGGGCTGGTCGTGCTGCGTCTCGCGGTGGGCGCGCTCGAAGCGCCGGCCTACCCGATCAACAACCGCGTGGTGACGACGTGGTTCCCGACCCGCGAGCGCGCGAGCGCGATCGGCGGCTACACGTCGGGGCAGTTCGTCGGCCTCGCGTTCCTCACGCCGGTGCTCGCATGGCTGCAGGTGCATCTGGGCTGGCACATGGTGTTCGTCGCGACCGGCCTCGCCGGCATCGCATGGGCCGCGATCTGGTATGCGGTGTATCGCGAGCCGCGCGCGTTTCGCGGCGTCAACGCGGCCGAGATCGCGCTGATCCGCGACGGCGGTGGCCTCGTCGATCTCGAAGACCGCATCGCGGCGCGCACCGAACGCGCACCGTCGACGTGGCGCGACCTCGGCGTCGTGCTCGGCCGGCGCAAGCTGTGGGGCATCTATCTCGGCCAGTTCGCGCTGAACTCGACGCTGTGGTTCTTCCTCACGTGGTTCCCGACCTACCTCGTCAAGTACCGCGGAATGGACTTCATCAAGTCGGGCTTCCTCGCGTCGCTGCCGTTCCTCGCCGCGTTCGTCGGCGTGCTGTGCTCGGGCGTGCTGTCGGACTGGCTGATGCGTCGCGGCGCATCACAGGGCTTCGCGCGCAAGCTGCCGATCATCTCGGGGCTGCTGATCTCGACCTGCATCATCGGCGCGAACTACGTCACGTCGACCGGCTGGGTGATCGCGTTCATGACGATCGCGTTCTTCGGCAACGGCTTCGCGTCGATCACGTGGTCGCTCGTGTCGGGGCTCGCGCCCGCGCGGCTGATCGGCCTCACGGGCGGCGTGTTCAACCTGATCGGCAACCTGTCCGCGATCGCGACGCCGATCGTGATCGGGCTGCTCGTGAACGGCGCGGACTTCTCGCGCGCGATCACCTACATCGCCGCGATGGCACTCGCGGGCAGCCTGTCATACGGTTTGCTCGTCGGCAAGGTCGAACGCATCGACGCATGAGCCTCGCGAGGGCGGCACACGCGTGCCGCCCTGCCTCGCCGCTGCCCGCGTACCGCGTCAGAACCGCTGAAACCCGTCGCGCGCTAGATCGTGCGGATTGCCCGCCACGTAGTCGAGTGCGCACGCGTCGGTATCGATGCCGACGGTCAGCAGCGTCTCCCAGCGCTCGGTGTCGGGCATCGACGGATCGGCGTGGAAACACACGACGGCCTGATCGCCGGCCGCACCGCACATTGCCGCCGCGCGCTCGCGCACATCGGCGCTCGTCATGCCGTTCACGACTTCGTTCAGGTGCGCGAAGCGTTCGCGCGTGGTCGAGCTGTCGGGCATGCACTCGCCGCCGCTCAGCGCGCGATCGAGGAAGTGGTTCGTATGCAGCAGCCAGCCGTCCAGACGCGGCACCACCACGGCGACACCCGACGGGCTCAGCTCGATGCTCGCCGCGCGCGGGTTCGCGTCATGCCGCGTGAACACGGTCAGCACCGTGGACGCGCTCACGCGCGCGGTGCGCGCGAGTTCGATCGCCTCCTGCACCGTCGCCGCATCTTCCAGCAGGCGCCGCGCGATCGCGTGCACGGGCACACCGGCACTGTCGTTGTCGCTCGCGTGATGCAGGATGTTGAAGTGCAGCCCGAGCCCCGCGCTGTTCACGCCGAGCTTCGCGAGCATCCCGAACTCCGAGAACAGCTTGACGGTGCGGCCGTGCGGCGTCGCGAACCGCATCAGCAGCCCCTGCGGCGCGAGGCTGTCGTGCCAGTCCCACGTCTGAAGCGTGCGCGGCACGTGCGGGCCGGCCGGCGCGTAGACGGTCGTCGAGCACTCGCCTTCGGCCGATGCGGGCGCGGTCGCGAGAATCTCGGTGCGCGCGTTCAGGCACGCGAGCTGCCAGCGCGGCAGGTCGACGCCGTCGGCGATCGCGTCGACTTCGGCGGCCAGGCGCGGGCACCACGCACCGAGCGCGGCCAGGCTCGCTTCGCCGATCTCCCGCGCGCGCTGCGGCTCGATGCCGAGCTTCGGGAAGAACGCGAGGTAAAGCGCGATCGTCTCGCGAATCTCGGCGGCGAAACGCACGCCGATCAGGCGGCCGCGCTCGTGCGGATCGGTGAGGTCGGTCACGAAGGTGTGTAGCTTCAAGGTCAAATCTCCTGGGTTGAATGCGTTCCGGGCAAGCGCGGCCCGGAACGTGATGCATGGCGCAGCCGGTCGACCGGCATGCGCGCCGGCCGAAACGGCGAGACCAGTCAGAACGGTCAGAACGAATAGATGAACTGCATCCCGGCCAGGTCGTTGCTGCGCGCGTACGTGCCGTTGCTCTTCAGGAACACCGGATGGTTCGCCGCGTCGTGGCGATACTCGAGCTTCACGGTGATCTGCTGCGTCGGATAGAACAGCAGGTCGGCCGTGATCGCGTAACGCTGCGCGCCCTTGCACTCGGTGCCGTTCGTCGACGAACCCTGGAAGCACGCGGGATCGATGCCGAAGCCGCTCGACCCGTTCACCGACGGATTGCCGCCCGCGAGCCCGTACTGGATGTTCGTGCCGCCGCCGCCGTTCGACGTGTTGTTCAGGTAGTCGAAACGCAGCGTCGCGCCCATGCGGCCGACCCATGCCTGCGTCCACTTCGTATGGCCGAGCAGCGACATTCCGTACCAGCGTGCGGTACCGCCGTTCCACGCACCCTTCTGCAGCTCGCCGTAGTCGACCTGCGCGTTGACCTGCGTCTTGTCGTGCGTATAGGTCACGTCGGCTTCCACGTACTTGTAGAGGCCGGTCGGCGACGAGCCGTTGCACTGGTAGCCGTAACCGCCCGCCGTCGCGCACGGCGAGAACAGCGACTGCCGGCCCAGCATCGCGGAAATGCCGAAGTCGAAGGCGGTCGACGTCGCGTTGTCGAAGCGCGCGGTGATCGTCGGCGTCCAGTTGGTCTTGGTCGTGTTGTTCGCCGCGTTCGCGATCGCGCCGGCGGTGCGCAGCACCTCGTTGCCGATCACGACCTGCCAGAAGCGCGTCATCGCCGCGTTGGAGCCCTTCAGGCCGACGCCGATCAGGTTGCCCGGTTCGCTGAAGTCGTACAGCAGCCCGTGCGTGAGCGTCAGCATCTGGGTCGACGGCTGCACCTCGTAGCCGGCGAGGCTCGGCATCATCCCGATCTCGAAGGTGCGCGTCGTGCTGAGGGGCACGGTCACCACGGCCTGCGTGACGATGTTGTTGCCGACGCCGCCGTGCGAATTGCTGAACACGTTGCCGAAGCCTCGGTTCGGCTGGATCACGACTTCCGCCGACGGCGCCATCGGGCCGACGCCGAAGGTCTTCTTGATGTCGAGATAGACGTCGCCGATCGTGCTGTTGAAGTAGTCGTACGCGCCCGGATCGTGGTTCAGGAACTGGAACCCGGACGTGCGCTGCGCGCGGTTGAACAGGTACACGGGATCGACGTAGCCGGTGATGCTCAGGCCCGCGAGCGGGCCGGTCGTCGCGGCTTCCTGCAGCGAGTCGACCTTCAGCGACGCGTTCGCGATCTGCTCGCGCATCTGCTGCAGGTCGTCGTTCGTGAACGCCGGTGCGGAATCGGCGGCCGGCGCGGCGGCGGCGGCCGTGTTGATCGAACCGATCCTTGCGCCGCTCGATGTCGCGGCGGCGGCGCTGGCTGCGGTGGCGGCCGTCGCGGCGCCGGGCGCCTGCGCGGCCAGCATGCTCGCGCGCAACTCGTTCACCTGCTGCTGCAGCGCGGTGACCTGCGCCTGCAGCGCCTTCATCCTGCTCGCATCGGTCGCCTGCGGCGTGTGCGCGAATGCCGTGGCCGCGTCGAACGCAAGCAGGCACAGCGCCGTCATGTGTTTGAGTTTCATGTTCTGGGTGGTCGTCGGGACGAGCGCGCCCCCGCCCGCCGCGATCAGCGGCGGGGCGCGCGAAAGGTGTGCGGGAATCGGGGAAGCGGCGGCCGGCTTACTCGGTCTTCAGCTTCGTCCAGAGACGGTTCTGCAGACGCATCAGCTCAGGTGGAACCGGCTTGCTGAGGCTCAGCTTGCGGATCACGTCGGCGGGCGGGAACACGGCCGGATCGCTCGTCACTTCGGCCCGCACGAGGCGCTTCGACGACGGCACGGCCGACGGGTACGACGTGTCGTTGGTCAGGTTCGCGCTCTCCTTCTCCGACAGCACGAAGTTGACGAACTTCAGCGCGGCGTCCGGGTGCGGTGCATCCTTCGGCACGGCCATCATGTCGAACCACATCGCGCTGCCCTCGGTCGGGATCACGTACTTGATGTGATACGGCTTCTTCGCGGAAGCGGCCGCGATCCGCGCGGAGTTCACGTCGCCCGACCAGCCGAGCGCGAGGCAGATGTCGCCGCCCGCGAGATCGTTGATGTAGCTGCTCGAATTGAACTGCGTGATGTACGGGCGCACCGACTTCAGCAGCTCGTATGCGGCCTGGTAGTCGGCCGGGTTCGTCGTGTTCGGGTCCTTCTTCAGGTAGACGAACGCCATCCCGAACGCATCGACCGGCGAATCGAGCACCGACACGCCGCAGTGCTTCAGCTTCTGCGCGTACTTCGGGTCGAACAGCAGCGCCCAGCTGTCGAGCGGCGCGTCGTTGCCGAGCGCGGCCTTCACCTTCTCGACGTTCATCCCGAGCCCGTCGGTGCCCCAGGTCCACGGAATGCCGTACTGGTTGCCCGGATCGTCCTTCGCGAGCGCCTTCAGGATTTCCGGATCGAGCAGCCCGTAGTTCGGCACCTGGCTCTTGTCGATCTTGCGGAAGATGCCGGCCTGCAGCTGCCGCGCCCAGAAGATGTCGGACGGCACGACGACGTCGTAACCCGACGTGCCCGACAGCAGCTTCGCCTGCAACGTCTCGTTCGAATCGAACTCCTGGTAGACGACCTTGATGCCGGTCGCCTTCTCGAAGTTCGCGATCGTCGCCTTGCCGATCGAGTTGCCCCAGTTGTACACGTTGACGACGTCCGCCGCGTGCGCAACCGGCGCACCTGCCCCCAGCACGCCGCCCAGCGCGAGCGCCGCGCATGCCGTTCCCAGATGCCTGCTCCAATCCCCTGCCATGGTTTCCTCCGTCGATATCATGATCCGTTCGCAATGAACGGTGTGTGCTTCGGTCCGGAAAAATGTAGCCAGAGGAAATTGGCCGGTCTGCCCTGCCAATAGGGGGACACGCCGCACAATCGGCGCATCCTGTTCCGGCCGGATGCGCCGAGCCGCGAAAACGAAAGCATCCCGAAAGATTCCGTCACCGCTTCGTCAGCCGGGATGCCCGTTCAGGACGCCTGCATACCCGTGCGCGCGCCGAAATCGTCACCCACGTGCGTGATGCGGCCGCCCATCATCGTCAGCCCGACGTCGATGCGGCCGATGTCGTACTGGCCGACCTCGAACAGGTCGTTCTCGAGCACGACCAGATCCGCGCGCTTGCCGGGCGTCAGCGAGCCGACCTCGTGCTCCATCCCGAGCTGGTACGCGCCGTGGATCGTGTACGCGGCGATCAGTTGCGGAATGCTCAGGCGCTCGGCGATGTCCGGAAACACCGGTGCATCGGGCTCGCCCGCGAGCTGGCGCGTATGGCCCGACTCGATGTGTTCGAGCGGCTTGTGCTGGCAGCGGCACTGGCATGCGAGGCCGTCCATGCCGATCGACACCGTCACGCCTTCGTCGAGGAACGTGCGGAACTTGTACATGCTGCTCCAGCGCTCGTGGCCGTAGTGGTCGCGCAGCTGCTCGGTGTACGCGTCGACCACGCCCCATTGCAGCTGCGTGTTCGCCATCACGCCCGCGCGGCGAAAGCGCGGGATGTCGTCCGGATGCGTGAGGAATGCGTGCGTGATCACGTGGCGGCGGTCGCGCGGCGGGTTCGTGCGGTTCACCGCGTCGAAGCCGTCGAGCGCCATCCGCACAGCAGCGTCGCCGACGCAATGGACCATCACGTTCGCGTTCGCGCGATCGGCTTCGACCAGGTAACGGTTGAACGTGTCGGCCGGCATCGTCGGTGCCCCGCAGGTGTCCGGGCGGTCCGCGTACGGTTCGAGCAAGTACGCGGTGTGGTTCGCCTCGGTGCCGTCGAGGAACAGCTTCAATGCGCGCGCCTTCACGAGCGGCGAATCGTACTGCTCGCGATACCGGACGAGCGTGCCGACCGGATCGTCGATCTCGCCGATCACCGCGACGCTGCCGACCACCCGCAGCTTCAGGTCGCCCGCGCGCTCCATCGTCTGCAGCGTCTCGTACAGCAGCGACTGGTCACCGCTCGCGTCGAAGAAGCCCGCGTCGAACACGGTCGTCACGCCGGCCGCGCACAGCTTCTTCTGCCACGGCGGGATCGATTTCAGGTACAGGTCGATGCCGGTCGGCAGCAGGCCGGCCGCGCTGATCCGCTGCATCAGCAACGAATACGCGGCGCCGTCGACGATCAGGCCGGTCGGCTCGCCGGTCGCCGCGTCCTTCTCGAACCAGCTCGCGCCTTCCTGCACGGGCGGCGTCGACGCGTCGATGCCGGCGATCTCCAGCGCCTTCGAGTTCACCCACATCGTATGGAAATCGGTCGACAGCAGGCACACGGGGCGATCCGCGCAGATCGCGTCGAGCGTCTCCTTGCGCAGCAGCGCGGGCGGAATCGTCGCCTGCACCCAGCCCATCCCGGTGATCGCCGGCTCGTCCGGATGCGATTCGACATACGCGCGCAGCGCGCCGAGCACCTTCTGCGGATCCTCGTAGTTCACGAACGCCTGGAACGCGAACGCGGTCGTCTCGAAGTGCCAGTGCGATTCGACGAAGCCCGGCAGCACGAGCCGGCCGGCCGCGTCGACGACCTTCGTCTGCGCGCCGACGAACGCCTGCACGGCCGCGGTGTCGCCGACATGGACGATCCGGCCGTCGCGCACGGCGACGGCCTGCGCCCAGGGCTTGTGCGGATCGACGGTATAGACCTTCGCGTTGGTCAGAACGAAATCCGCCGGCGTCGTGGCGGCGTGCGTCGGTTGCATCTGCATGGCCTGTCCTTTCTGGTCATCAGGTTTTCGAAGTGCTTTCACTATAGGCAGACGATTCGCGCCGGTATGCCCCCCCGCCGCCGGGGCTTCTGCGAATTCCGGCCGCCGCACGCACGGTCTTGTCGTCGTTTTGGGGACAACGCACGAAATCCGTGGGGTTGATCCGGTGAATTCCCGGCTGACGCGTGCACGGCGTTCGCGTAACGTCGCGCTGTCCCCCGACCGCCTTCGTCCGACCATGCGACTTCTCCAGCCCGACCCTGCCGCCCGCGGCCACTACCTGATCGGCGTGCGTCCCGACTCGCTCGGCGCGACGTTGCGCGCGGTCGGCACGCCGGATTTCGTCGGCGCGGTGACGGAGTTCGTCAACGACAGCATCGACGCCGACGCCGTGCACCTCGAGCGCTGGCGCGCCGACACGGGCAGCACGTCGGGTTTCGTCGTCGAATGGCTCGGCAGCGGCAGCCTGCGCTTCGCGGCCGATACGCTGCGCGTGATGGACATCTACTACCAGGACTACTGCCAGGCCGATCCGCTGGTCGCGCCGCTGCGCGGCAAGCCCGGCACGCTGCTCGTGCAGCGCCATGTCGACGGCATCGCGCAGGGCGAGTTCCGCCGCCGGATCTTCGACGAGCCCGGCATCGGGCAGGAATGCCTGCTCGTGCACGGCAACGCGCACCTGCAGTACGCGCTCGGGCTCGCGCGCACGGTCGGGCGCGCCGCGTTCACCACGGACGAGCTGTTTCACTTCCGGCAGATGGTCGACCTGCTGTTCCCGATGTTCGAGCTGCATGCGCGCACCTGTGCGGCGCGGCGCGTGGCGGCGGTGTCGGTGAATGCCGCGTCGCAGGCGGGTTTCGATGCGCGCCTCGAACGCCAGGACGTGCAGCTGTCGCGCCGCGAGCACGAGATCTGCCGGCTGATGCTGTGCGGGCGCTCGGTGCCCGAGGCCGCGCAGCAGCTCGACGTGAAGCTGTCGACGGCCGAGTCGTACGTGAAGCGCGCGTTCGCGAAGCTCGGCGTGCGCACGCGCCGCGAGCTGTTCGACTGGGTACTCGTCGACTGCTGAACGCGCGGCCTGGATTTACGCGGCCAGCGCGGCCGCCTTGATGTTGAAGGCGCGCAGCAGGTCCTCGCAGAACGCGTCGACGATCGGCTTGTCGCTCGTGCTGCGCTTCATCGCGAGATGCAGCGGCACGTCGAAGCTGAACGTCGCGCGGCCGACGGCCTTCACGAGCCCACGCTGCTCGAACGGCTCCGCGTAGTGCGCGGGCAGGTAGCCGAGATGGCCGCCCGACAGGATCAGGATCGTCGCGGCCTCGATGCTGTCCGCGCTCGCGGTCACGCGCCGCTCGGGCAGCGGATACTGCTCCTCCGGCACCGGATAGGTGCGCCATACCCAGTCGTGCAGTTGCAGGTCGTCCGCCGTCACGGGCCGCGACGCATGGAACAGCGGATGCCCGCGCCCGCAGTAGATCACCTGCTGCTCGGTGAACAGCGGCGTGTAGAGCAGCCCGGGCACGCGATGCCAGAAATACCCGATCGCGAGATCGAGCTGGTTGTTGACGAGGCTTTCCTCGAGTTCCTGCGGCGACGCGACCTTCATCGCGAACGTGACGGCCTGGTCGCGCTTGCGGAATGCGCCGATCGCGTCGGCCACGCGCGCGTTCTCGACGAGCGGCGCCTGGCCGATCAGGCCGATCGACAGCGTGCCGACCAGCTTGCGGTCGATGTCGCGCACGCGCGCGACGAATTCGGAGGTCGCCGCGACGAGCGTGCGCGCGGTGGCCGCGAAGCGTTCGCCCTTCGACGTCAGGCGAAAGCCGCCGCGCCCGCGATCGCACAGCTTGAAGCCGACGCGCGCTTCGAGCGCCGACAGCTGCGTGCTGATGGTCGACTGGCGCACGCCGAGCGACGCCTCGGCGGCCGTGATGCCGCGTGCGTCGACGACGGCCAGAAAGACCCGGATGAGCCGGAGATCGAGATCGGAAGTATTCGAGAACATGCCTGAAGCCGCTGCGCGTGTGCGCGTTGCCCGGCCGGCACGACGCGCATCGCGCGCCACGCCCGCCGCCTTCGCCGATGAACCGGACCGGACGCGCGCCGCCATCGGCAGCGGCGCGCGTCGAAACCGTCATTCAGGTACCACCGCGAGCGCGCGTTCCATGCCGAACACGGCCGGCCGCAGCCGCCGGTAGCACAGGAACGCCACCGCGCACAGCACGATCGCCGCGATCAGCGCCGACTGCGTGCCTGCGCGCTCGATCAGCGAGCCGCCCGCGACCGAGCCGACGCCGTAGCCGAGCGCGACGCAGCCCGGCGACAGCGCGGCCGACTTGCCGACCAGGTCGTACTGCGGAATCGTCGCGTAGATCAGCAGCGCGCCGCCGGTCCAGCAGCCGATGAACACGACCGCGCCGAGCGTGAACGTCATGGCCGATGCCGGCATCGCGAGCAGCACGGCCGCGACCGCGCAGCCGCCGAGGTTGACGAGCGCCCAGCGGCGCAGGCCCGCGCCCGCGCCGAGCTTCGGCATCGCCGCGCAGATCACGAGGCTCGCGACGTTCGCGACGCCGAGCACGAGCGACACCGACCTGCCGCTCAGGCCCGCCGCGGTGCCGATCTTCTCGAGGAAGGTCCACACGACGCCGACACCGCCGTACAGCGCGAGTTGCGCGCACAGCACGAGCATCGCGCCCCGGCGGTCGATGCGGCCGGCGACGCCGGCCGGTGCCGGGGCGGCCAGCGTCTCGCCCCGGCGAAACAGCGGCGTCGCGAGCACGAATACGCCGAGCACGCATGCGACGAAACCGAACACGCCGTGCGCGCCCCATGCGTCGCTCAGCATCGGGAAGATGTAGGCCAGCAGCACCATGCTCCACGTCACCTGCCCCATCAGCATGATCCCGAGATTGCGTTCCGGCGCGCGCGAGTACGACAGGTAGCGCAGCGCGATGCCGTTCAGCCCGCCCGAGCCGACGCCCGCGATGAACTGCAACGCGGAATAGGCAAAGAGCCCGTGCGTCGCGAGCGTGCCGAGGTTCGCGCCGGCCGCGAGCGTCACCGCACCGGCGAGCACCCACCGCACCGGCTGGCGGCCTAGCACGAACGCGACGAGCAGCGTGCCCGTCGATTCGCCGAGCACCTCGATGAAGCTCGACAGCCCGAGCGCCGCTTCGCCGAAGCCCCAATGGCGTTCGACCTGCCCGACGATCGCGGGCAGGCCGAGGAAGACCGTCGGCCCGAGGATGCCGAGCAGCAGCATCACGACGACGAACGACGCGCTTTCCTGTCGCGCTTCGTCCTGCAGGTTCACTACGTTCATTCGGTGTCTCTCTCCGTGTCCGCGGCGCGGACCGTCTCCTCGGGGGAGCGGGTTATGGCGGCGGCCCGGCCCGGGCCGCCGTGTCGCTTACATCGGGAAGCCCATCGCCTTGATGCCGCTGATCCACGCGCGCTTCCAGCCGCCTTCCGCATCGGCGCCATCGAACGCATGGAACGTGATCTTCGCGGCGACCCAGCGCATCGGCTCGGGCGGGATGTAGCTCGGGCTCTGGTTCGCGATGTCGAGCTTGCGCTCGGGGCTGTCGCGATCGAACAGGATGTTCAGCCCCATGAACGCGCCGAACCGGCTCGCCGCGACGCCGAAACCCGTATAGCCGGCGACGAACACGGCCTTGTCGCCGAGATAGCGCTTCGCGAACACCGAGCCGCGCGAGCAATAGTCGATCGGGCCGCCCCACGCATGCGAGAAGCGCACGTCGCTCAATTGCGGGAAGGTGCGGTAGAACGCTTCCGCGAGCCGGTAATACGTCTCGCGCTGGCCGTCCTGATGCGGTTCCGGATCGCCGTCGAAGTGATAGCTCACCAGGCCGCCGAAGATGATGTTGTTGTGCTTCGTCAGCCGGAAATAGTTGAGCTGCGTGCGCGTGTCGTACACGCCCTGGCGATTCTTCCAGCCGATCCGCGCGAGCTGTTCGTCGGTGAGCGGCTCGGTGGCGAGCACGTGGTCGCGCACCTGCATCACGCGGCGGTTGATGTCGGGAATCCCGACCTTCGCGGTGCCGCTGCCGAACACGACGCGCGGCGCGCGCACGCTGCCCTTCGGCGTCTTCACGAACACGGTGCTGCCTTCGTCGGTCACGGTCACGAGCGGCGTGTGCTCGTACAGCTTCACGCCGAGCGACAGCGCCGCGCGCTTCAGCCCCCACGCGAGCTTCGCCGGATGCACGATGCCGCTGCGGTTACGCGACCACAGCGCGCCCGCGAACAGCGGTGAATTCAGTTGTTCGAGCGTTTCGTCGCGGTTCAGCAGCACGACGTTGTGGCCGTACTCGCGATGCAGGTCGTAATCGCCCTTCAGGTGCGCGATGTGCCCGGGATCGACCGCGACCGTCATCTCGCCGTTCCATTCGATGTCGGCGTCGATGTCGTAGCGCTTCAGCGTTTCCTCGAAGCCGTCGAGGTTGTGATGGCCGAACGCCTCGAGCTGCGCGATGTCGTTCGGGAACACGCGCACCGCATTCGGCAGCCCGTGCATCACCGACGTCGAGATGATCCCGCCCGCGCGGCCCGATGCGCCGTGCGCGACCTTGCCGGCCTCGATCAGCACCACGTTCAGGTGCGGCATCTGTTCCTTCGCCTGCACGGCCGACCACAGCCCGGTGAAGCCGCCGCCGACGATCAGCAGGTCGGCCGTCACGTCGCCGACGAGTTCCGGCTCGGTGGCCGGCGCGGCCGGGTTGTCGAGCCAGTACGGGAACAGCTTCGTATTTTCGAGCGCCGCCTCGACGCCCAATGCGACCGGCGCGCCACGCAATGCGTGCGCCTGCGCCGGTGCAGTCTCTCTTGCCTTGACTTCCATTTCCATGATCCCTGCCATCACACGCGGAAACGAAACCGCCGCCGGGCGCGCGTCACACGGACGACGACACCACGGCGGCGGCTTCGACCATCACGACTTCTCGAGCAGCACGTAGAACTTCTTCGCGTCCTCGATCGTCTCCCAGCGACCCGCGAAGCCGGCCGGCAGCAGGTAGCCCTGGCCCGGCGTGAATTCCTTGCGGTTGCCTTCGACGTCGGTCAGCGCGATCCGGCCCTCGACGAGCCACACCGCTTCGTCGGCCGCGGTTTCCGGAAACTCCACCGAGCCGACCTTGCCTTCCCACCAGCCGATGAGGTAGTTGCCGCTCTTGCCTTCCGCCGCGCGCCAGTCGCTTTCGTCCATCCCGAAGTCGAGCTTCGTGAATTCGCCGATGCCTGCGCCGAGCGGCAGGATGTCCTTGATCAGTTTGGTCATCTGAGTCTTTCGTCTCTTGATTGAAAAAAGCAGAGACAAAGTTACTCATTTACACTGCCCCGGTATGCCCCCCTCCGGGGGGGACAAGCGGTGTTTTCCGGGGCCGGGCAGGTCGCCGGGACACCCGCCGGGATTTCCCCCTAATGACGTTTTGCGTGGCCGACGCTACAATCCGCCGGCTTTTCACCGGGGAACCGCATGCTGCTCAACGTGAACCCCTTCCACCGCGACAACGACCGCTTCAACGTGTCGTTCAAGGCGCTGGGCGAGCTGATCGAGACGGTCGGCACGCCGCATTTCGTGCCGCGCCTCACGCAACTGCTCAACGAAGTGGTGCCGCTCGACGTCGCGCACGTCGAACGCTCGCGCGTCGACGGCTCGATGCCCACCGGCTACCGATGCGAATGGATCGGCAGCAGCGGCATCGGCGCGGCGAGCGCCGACGTCTCCGACGTGATGACGCTCTACTACGAGCGTTTTCTCGACAGCGACCCGCTGTTCGCGGGGCTGCGCGGCAAGACGGGCACGATGCTCGTCGTGCGCGACATCGCGGCGATCCCGCCCGGCGAATTCCGCCAGCGGCTGTTCGACGACGTGCAGATCGGCCACGAATGCGTGCTCGCACGCGGCACGCGTTATTCGCAGCATTCGATCGCGCTGGAGCGCGGCCGCGACCAGCCGCCGTTCACGCTCGCCGAGATGAACCGCTTTCGCAGCATCAGCGACGTGCTGTTCCCGCTGCTCGAACTGCACGCGTCGACCACGGCCGCGCGGCGCATTGCGCACCCGACACCCGAAGTCCACCCGCTCGCGCAGTTCGACGCGCGCATCGCGGCCGACGGCGTGAAGCTGTCGAAGCGCGAATACGAAACCTGCAAGCACCTGCTTTCCGGCAAGACCGTGCCGGAAACGGCGGAGATCCTCGGCGTGCGCGTCGCGTCGGCCGAGTCATACGTGAAACGCGCGTTCGCGAAGCTCGGCGTGCGCACGAAGCGCGAACTCGCCGCGTGGGGTTCGGCGACCACCGCGTTCCCTTCGTCCGGCCCGCACGACGGCGCCGCGCCGCCGGCCCTCTCGCGCCGGCCTGATCCGTCCTGATCCGTTCTGACCTGGCCGCGCGGCCGCGTTCGGTTGCGCCGCGTCGATGCGGCGGCGCCACTTGCATCGAGCCCCGTCGATGTAAACGTTGCGACTTCAAAATCTTCGCGCGGGCGTTCTCCTCTACCATCGGCCGATCGCTTGACCTCAGATAAAGGAGACGGCCCCATGCCCCGCGAACTCAATCAACCGATGGGCGGCAACGAGATGCCGCGCTTCGGCGGCATCGCCACGATGATGCGCCTGCCGCAAGCCGAGACGACCGACGGCCTCGACGTGTGCTTCGTCGGCGTGCCGCTCGACCTCGGCACGTCGAACCGCTCGGGCTCGCGCTTCGGCCCGCGTCAGATCCGCACCGAATCCGTGCTGCTGCGCCCGTACAACATGGCCACCCGCGCCGCACCGTTCGATTCGCTGCAGGTGGCCGACATCGGCGACGTCGCGACCAACCCGTACGACCTGAAGGACTCGGTGCGCCGCATCGAAGAGGCATACGACGAGATCGTCGCGAACGGCTGCCGGCCGATCACGCTCGGCGGCGATCACACGATCGCGTGGCCGATCCTGCGCGCGCTGCACAAGAAGTACGGCAAGGTCGCCGTCGTCCACGTCGACGCGCACGCGGACGTGAACGACACGATGTTCGGCGAGAAGATCGCGCACGGCACGCCGTTCCGCCGCGCGGTGGAGGACGGGCTGCTGCAATGCGACAAGGTCACGCAGATCGGCCTGCGCGGCACCGGCTACCACGCGGACGATTTCGACTGGTGCCGCCAGCAGGGCTTCACCGTCGTGCAGGCGGAGGAATGCTGGAACCAGTCGCTCGCGCCGCTGATGGCGCAGGTGCGCGAACGCGTCGGCGACACGCCGGTGTATCTCAGCTTCGACATCGACGGCCTCGACCCGTCGTTCGCGCCCGGCACCGGCACGCCGGAAATCGGCGGCCTCACCGTGCAGCAGGGCCTGGAAATCATCCGCGGGATGAAAGGCCTGAACATCGTCGGCGCGGATCTCGTCGAAGTCGCGCCGCCGTACGATCCGACCGGCACCACCGCGCTCACCGGCGCGAACCTCGCGTTCGAGATGCTCTGCGTGATGCCGGGCGTCGCCTACCGCTAACCCGACCGAACTCGACAGGATGAACCTCATGTCTACCGCCGAGCTTTCCCCTTCCGCCGCGACGTTCGTGCTGCCCGCCGCGCGCATCGCCGGGCAGTCCGTGCACACGCATTCCGACCAGGCCGGCGCACCGGTCTTCAACGCGTCGACCGGCGACGCGATCGGCTGGCAGGAATTCGCGACGGCCGCGCACGTCGACGCCGCGGTGCGTGCCGCGCGCGACGCATTCGCCGGCTGGCGCGACACGCCGCCGGCCGAACGCGGCCGGATGCTCGCGACGATCGCCGAGCGCGTCGAGGCATCGCGCGACCGCCTCGCGGCGCTGCAGATGCAGGTGAGCGGCAAGCCGCCGTTCGAGGCCGAGGCCGATGTCGGCGACGTTGCCGCCACGTTCGCGTACTACGCGAAGCTGTGCGAAGACCCGGCGCTGTTCGCGGCCGAACCGGTCGCGCTGCCGAGCGACGCCGTCACGGCCGAACGCTTTTACGACGCGGTCGGTGTCGCGGCGCTCGTCATGCCGTGGAACTTCCCGATGGTCACGACCGCGTGGAAGCTCGCGCCCGCGCTCGCGGCCGGCTGCGCGGTCGTGCTGAAGCCGTCCGAACTCACGTCGCCGACCGAGCACGCGCTGCTCGAGATCGTCGAGCAGGCGGGGCTGCCGGCCGGCGTCGTCAACGTCGTGAACGGCGGCGCCGAGGTCGGCGCGGCGCTGACCGCGCATCCGCTGATCGACAAGATTTCGTTTACCGGCAGCACGGCGGCCGGCCGCAAGGTCATGCAGGCCGCGGCCGTCGACATGAAGCGCGTGACGCTCGAACTCGGCGGCAAGTCGTCGCTGATCGTGCGCGACGACGCCGATCTCGACGTCGCGGTGTCGCTCGCGGTTGCGGGCGCGTTCACGAACGCGGGCCAGATGTGCTCGGCCACCGCGCGCATCCTCGTGCACGACAGCGTGTACCGCAGCTTCATGGCCGCGTTCGAGACGGCCGTGCGTGCGCTCGTCGTCGCGCCGCCCGCCGCGGAACAGGTCGCGATGGGGCCGCTGATCTCGGCCGCGCAGCGCACGCGCGTCGAAACGATGCTCCAGCACGGCATCGATGCGGGCGCACGCGTCGCCTTCAGCGGCCGGGTGACGGATGCCGGCGGTGCGGGCTTCTTCATGGCGCCCGTCGTGATCGCCGAGCCCGCCGCCGACAACCCGCTGTGGACCGACGAAGTGTTCGGCCCCGTCGCGTGCGTGAAATCGTTCCGCACCGACGACGAAGCGATTGCGCTCGCGAACGACACGCGCTACGGGCTCGTCGCGACCGTCGTGACGCGCGATGCCGGTATTGCGAAGCAGTTCCAGCAGCGCGTGCGCGCGGGGCTCGTGTGGATCAACGCGCCGCAGCTGATCTATCCGCACGTGTGCTGGGGCGGGTTCGGGCTCAGCGGAATCGGCCGCGAACTCGGCGTCGCGGGGCTGCGCAGCTATCAGGAACTGCGCCACGCGATGCGCTCGATCGACTGACCAGTGCGGCCGTTCAGGCCGTTGGCGGCACCGTGTCTCGTGCACGGTGCCGCTTTTTTTGGTTCTTCGCGGATTTCCGGGGAGAGCGCCGGGGTGTTCGGCGTGCGCCGATCACGGGATTTCACGGCGCGCGAGCAACCCTCAGTGCGACAGCACGGCGGCATGGTCGTGCTCGCGAAGCTGGCCGGGAATCTCGCACTGCGCGAGCCCGCCCGCGTCGATCCACGCACGCGTGCGTTCCGCGGCCTTGTCGATCAGTTGCGCGCACTGCGAGTAATCGTATGACGACACGTCGAGCGGACAGAGCGGCGGCACGACGTGGATTTGCGCGCGTGCCCCGTACAACTCCAGATCGCGCACCAGTTGCCGTGCGATCACGAGCGTCAGCGCGTGCGTCGCATGCGCGATCGCGCTGCGCGGCGGTACACGCAACGCGCAGGCGAACCCGGCCGGCAGCACGACGATCCGCTTGACGCCGAGCGCGATCGCAACGGAGATCGGCGTATTGTTCGCGACGCCGCCGTCGACGAGTTCCACGCCGCCGATGCTGACCGACGGAAACACGCCGGGAATCGCCGCGCTGGCCTGCACGGCATCCACGACCGGGCCGGCGGACAGCACGACTTCCCGGCCGTTCAGCACGTCGGTCGCGACGATATGGAGCGGCAACGCGGCCTGCTCGATCCGCCGGTACGGCAGGTTCCTTTCCAGCAGCAGGCGCAGCGCATCGGCCTCGACCAGATGCGGCCGGTTGCGCAGCAGCATCGCGACGAGGCTGCGCATCGAGAACGGCATGATGTCCTGGCGGCGGATCCGGCACCACAGCGCGGCGAGCATCGCGACGCCGTCCTCGTCCGGCCGGCCGGCGAAATAGGCGGCGTTGATCGCGCCCGCCGACGCGCCGACGACGCAATCGGGCCGTTCGCCGCTCGCGACCAGCTCGCGAAGCATGCCGACCTCGATCGCGCCGAGACTGCCGCCGCCGGCGAACACGAAGGCGGTCGAGGAAGTGGGATCGGACGTCACGGTGCGCCCTCCTGCGGTTGGCTGCGACGGTGCTTTCTCCATGATGGATCGTGCGGCGCCCCGGATGTCCTGATGAAAACCCTGCCGGCGCGCGAACCCGCGCCGGCCGGGGAACGCGCCGCGCGCCGCGTTCCCCGGCATTCCGCGCGGAGCCTCCCGTGGCGATGGGTGTGTCGTTCGCCGCCGTGTTCCGGGCCGCATCCAGACGGAAATTCACGCGAAGGCGCGCAATTTTTGACTTCGATCAAGCAAATCGCGCATACCGCCGCTCGCAAACGTGTGCCACGCGTGAATCGTGCGCGCTACGTGGAATCACGGGTTCAGTCGCCCCGGCGACCGCCGTTATTGCATCAACACCCGCCGACCGGCATCGCGCCGCGATACATCGGGACGGCCGCCGGAATCGCATTCGACACGCAACGATCCGGCGCCGTCGCGGGCATGGAGCGGGATGGCCGGACGTCCCGCCCGCTTTTCGACAACAGATGCAGCCGCGCGAGCCGCGCAAGAGGTAATCATGTTTGTAGCCATCGGGTGGATCGTCGTGATCGGATCGGTGATCGGCAGTTTTGTCGGCGTGGGCGGCCACTTGCCGGCCTTGCCGCAACCGTTCGAACTGCTGTGCATTTTCGGCGCCGCGCTGGGTGCGTTCGTCGTCAGCAATCCGGTCGCGACGCTGAAGAAAACGATCAAGAGCCTGCCGACCTGTTTCAAGGGCGGCGGCTATACGAAACAGCAGTACGTCGAACTGATCGCGCTGCTGTACGAGCTGCTGCAGAAGGCGCGCAAGGACGGCATGATGGCGCTCGAGGCCGACGTCGACGCGCCCGAACAAAGCCCGCTGTTCCAGAAGTATTCGCACGTGCTCGAAGACCATCACCTGCTCGACTTCATCGTCGACTATCTGCGGATGATGTCGGGCGGCAACGTTAATGCGCTGGAGATGCAGGACCTGATGGACGAAGAACTGCATACGCACCATGCGGAGGCGTCCGTCGCGGCGAATGCGATCCAGAAGATGGCAGACGGCCTGCCGGCGTTCGGCATCGTCGCGGCGGTGATGGGTGTCGTGCATACGATGGGCTCGGTCGGCGCGCCGCCCGCCGTGCTCGGCAAGATGATCGCCGGCGCGCTCGTCGGCACGTTCCTCGGCATCCTGCTCGCATACGGCTTCGTCGGCCCGCTCGCGGACCTGCTCAATGCGAAGGGCCGCGCCGCGGCCAAGCCGTTCCAGTGCGTGAAGGCCGTGCTGCTCGCGTCGATGAGCGGCTACGCGCCGGCGGTGGCGGTGGAGTTCGGCCGCAAGGTGCTGTTCACAGCCGATCGCCCGAGCTTCAAGGAGCTCGACGAGGCCGTCCGCGCGACGAAGTCGCCCAGGCCCGCATAACGGAGGCGCCATGGCCGACAATCGCTCCAACCCGTCGAAACAGTCCGCCTCGGCACCGCTCGTCGTCGTGCGCCGCAAGAAAGGCGAGGACCACGACGCCCACCACGGCGGCGCCTGGAAAATCGCCTACGCCGATTTCGTCACGGCGATGATGGCGTTCTTCCTGCTGATGTGGCTGCTCGGCTCGGTGTCCAAGTACGACAAGCAGGGGATCGAGGATTACTTCAACACGCCGCTGTCGACGCTCCTGTCCGGCGGGAAAGACGCACAGGCGCCGCGCCCGAGCGTCGTGCAGGGCGGCGGCCGCGACCTGTCGGACCCGGCGCCGGCCATCGACGCGAAAGCGCAACCGGTGCCGGCCAGTTCGCCCGCGGCACCGGCCGACATCGTCGATACGCAGAAGCTCGAGCGCCTGAAGGCGAAGCTGACCGCGGCGATTGCACAGAGCCCGTCGTTGCGCGCGTACCAGGACCAGATCCGGATCGCGATCACTCACGAGGGCTTGCGCATCGAGATCGTCGATTCGCTCAAGCGCCCGATGTTCGCGTCGGGCAGTTCGCATCCCGAAGGGTATGCCACCGCGATCCTCACCCAGATCGGTACGGCACTCGACGATGTCGACAATCGCGTGTCGATTGCCGGCCATACCGATTCGACGCCGTATCGCGACGGCCCCACGGGTTATTCGAACTGGGAGCTCTCCAGCGATCGCGCGAACGCCGCGCGGCGTGCGCTGGTCGCGGGCGGATTGCGGGAAGAAAAGCTGCTCCAGGTGCGCGGGCTCGCGGATGTCCTGCCGCTCGACCGCAACGTCGCGGACGAGCCGACCAATCGCCGCATCAGCATCCTCGTGATGAACAACGCCGCCGAGCAGGCGTTCTTTCGGGACGGCGGCAGGACGACGGTGGACGAATCGGCCGGCACCCGGGCCGCCGTGCTGCCGGCGGCGCTCACGCGGCAGCATTAGGCGCGGGCGTATTCACGAACGCGGGGCGGATGTGCGCGATGGGGCCGGGGGCTGCGTGCAGCCCTTGTGCGACAGCGTGGTTCTCGGCTTCACGGTCGCGTTCGGAACGGGCGGGCGCGACATCGAGTGACTCGGGCGGTTGTTTGGGCGGTTGTTTGGGCGGTTGTTTGGGCGGTTGTTTGGGCGGTTGCGAGGGCCGTTGCGAGGGCCGTTGCGAGGGCCGTTGCGAGGGCCGTTGCGAGGGCTGTTACGAGGGCTGTTACGAGGGCTGTTACGAGGGCCGTTACCAGGGCCGCTGACGGCACCATGTCTCGTGCATGGTGCCGTTTTTTCGCGCACTCGATATGTTCCGTAGAATATATCGCAACCAGCACTTCCGGAGATTCACCATGCCCCGCACGCCGACGGATCGCGCCCCGCAGCGCCCCGCACGGGAACAGCCGCTCGCGCACAAGATCAGCGCGCTCAGGCCGCTGTCGAGCGACGCGCGTGCGCAGCAGGTCACGGATGTCGTCGACGCGTTCCGGCGCCTGCGCGGCAGCGTCGTGCGCTTCATCCGGATGTTCTCGGCTGCGCACGCTGAAAACGCGCAGGACGATGCGCTGTCCGCGATGGGCTTTCGTGAACTGCTGTCCACGCTCGAAGACGACGCACGCACCGCCCGCTTCACGCGCCTGCCCGAACTCGAACGGGCGATCGGCCACGCGCGCCGCCTCGAACGCACACGCGACGATGTGTTCTCCGACTCGTTCAGCAACGACCCGGCCGCGATGCGCGACGCGGTCGCCGCGCTGGAGCGCGTCGACGTGCTGTTCGTCGGGCTGTGCGTCGAGTACGTGATGGAGCGGCACGCGCCGGCATCGCGTCCTGTTTCACCGTCCGCCCCGGCATCGCCCTCCGCCGCCCTGCCGCTCACCGACCGCCCGACCGCGCTCTGCTGACCGCACCACGCCGCACCACGCCGCACCACGCCGCATTACCCGGTGATTTCCCCCGAATTTCGTTCGTTATATTCCGTGGTATATTTCGCGAATCTTTCGCGCATCCGTCTCCGGCCCGACCATGCCGGACAGAGGTCAACATGCACGCTCCGCCCTTTCGCCTTGCCCGCACGGCGGATCTCTCGTCGCCCGGCGGTAATCTGCCTGCGGCAACCGGCACGCGGGTCGACGCATGCTGCGCGCCGTCGCGCGCGCAACTGACCGAGCTGAAGCGCCGCACGCGCCTGTCCGAGCTCGACGCGAACCTGCACTGCTCGATCATCGGCACCTGCCTGACCACGCACGAGCTGCGCAGGCTCGTGCCGAAATACACCGACCTCGATCGCCAGCACGCGACCGACCTCGACATCCATCACGCCGCCGTCGAGCTCGCGATCGACGGCACGGCCGGCGCCAAGGCATTGCACAAGGCGCTCGACGAGCGTTACGCCGGCGCGATCCGCGCATTCGACAGTGCACAGGACGCGGATGACCTTCTTGCGCGCTGGAAGGAAGCGCTGAAGAGCGGCGACATCCCGCCCGCCTACTGGGCGCTGATGACGCATCCGCGCACGACGATGGCCGTGCGCCAGGCCGCGTTCGGCGACCTGCACATGCTGTCGCACCTGGTCGGCGCGGCCAATCGCGCCGATATCCGGCGGCTGGTCGCGCTGGAGGAGGAGAATGCGGCGCTGCACGCGAAGATCGACCGGCAGCAGGCGCGCCTGCAAGAAATGAGCGCGCAGCGCGACGCGGCGCTGCAGGAGCGGGATGCCGTCGTTGCGCGCCGGAATGCACAGCCGCCGGCGGCTGAAAGCGCATTGCGCGACGAAGTCCACGAACTGCGCGAAGCACTGGCCGCGCGCGATGAACGACTCGCGCTGCACGCGAGCCGCCGCGAGGCGGCCGAGCAGCGGATCGCCGCGGAACAGGCGAGCGCACGCGCGATGCGCGCGCGGCTCGACGACCTGATGGCGATGGTGAAGACGCTGCGCGCCGAAGCGAGTGCGATCGAACAGGCGGTGCAAGCGTCGGCGGACGATCCCGCCGAACACGCGGCCGATCCGCTGTCGATCCTGCGGGGCACACGTCTGGTCTACGTCGGCGGGCGCCCGGGCTCGAACCGTGCGATCAGGCGGATCGTCGAAACGGCGGGCGGTGACGTGACGCTGCATGACGGCGGTATCGAGGATCGCAAGGGCCTGCTGGCCGCCGCGCTACCGGGCGCGCACATAGTCGTGTTTCCGGTCGACTGCATCGACCACGATTCGATGAACCTGCTCAAGCGCATCTGCGAACGCCACCACGTCGCGTACTACCCGCTGCGGACGGCCAGCGTCGCCAGCTTCGTCGAACTGATCGGGCGGCTCGATGCACAGGCGCGCGACGTCATGGCGCCGGATGCCGCCGCGGGCGGCACGCCGCGCTTCTGCCTGCGGCACGGCTAGGCCTGATTCGCTTCGACGCGCTCCTTCTGCCCTTCAGCGGGTCAGTGCAAGCGCGTCGTCGGCATCAACACGCCCCGGGCAAGCGCGCGCATCAGCGCCGCACCATTTTCGTGAGCGCGGCGATTTCATCGGCACACGCCGCGTAGGCACGCGCCTCGATCCCGCGATAGAGGCGGATGATCTCCTCGCCGACCGGCGTGAGCACGCTGCCGCCGCCGCTCTGCCCGCCATGCTCGGACACCGTCGCCGGCGATTTCAGCGAGCGGTTCAGCTCGTCCATCAGCAGCCACGCGCGCCGGTACGACATCTTCAGGCTGCGCGCCGCCGCCGAAATCGAACCGTGTTCGTGCACGGCTTCGAGCAGCGCGACCTTGCCCGGGCCGAGCGCGATCGTGTCGGCCTGCTGGATACGCATCCTGAATCGCACTTCAGGCTTGGAGTGTGCCGGTGTCTTCATGTTGTGCCGCCCTTTGAACGATGCGGGCAAGCATACACGATGGCCGATGCGGCGCATGCCGGCCGCCCGCGCGCCGGTTCAGACCTCGAGCACGCGGGCGACGATGCCGGCCAGCCGCTTCACGTGGCGCGGCGCGGGCAGGAGGTCGGCACCCGAGAACAGCAGCGGCGCGCCGTCGTCGATCGACAGCGGCGCGTCGCCGCATTCGAACGCGACGATCACGTGTTCGCCGACCGGCGTGTTGAACAGTTCATGCCAGGAAAACGTGACCGCGTAGCCGTCGTGCGCATGCGCGATGAACACCATGCGCTTGAAGTCGCCCGGCGTGTCGTTGCGCAGCCCGGCCGCGTCGAGCAGGTCCTTCAGCCGTGCGCCGCGATACGGTGCGACCGAGCGGATGAAGCGATTCGTCGTGAAGCAGCGCAGGTCGAACGGCTCGGCCGTCGCGCTCGCGTGCCGGCGCAGATCGCCGAGCGTCACCGTCATCGACCGCGCGAATGCGCCCGTCAGCGCGATCGAGCCTGCCGCCGCCTGTTGTGCCTGTTGCACCTGTTGCGCCGAAAGCGCCGCCGTCCCTGCCCTCTCCATCGCCCGCCTCCATGACGGCCTGCCGGTGGGCGGGCCTGCGTCGTATCGGCGGATATATTACGCCGGGAAAAAACCGGCCGGCGGAATGCGCGCCGCATGAGCGGCATAACGGCGGCCGATCGAGCCCAGCACTACGACAGCACGATGTTCTTGATGACCTTCTTCAGGCTCTTGAAACTGTCGACCGATTCCGCCTTTGCATCCGTCACCAGTGCGCCGATCCGCGCCGGCTCGCAGAAGCTGATCCGGCTGTTCGTGCCGAGCTTGCTGAAATCAGCCAGGATCGCGACGTCCGCCGCGTTGCTCACCATCGCGCGCGCCACTTCGGTTTCCATCCGGTCGTAGTTGGTCGCGCCGCGGACGGCATCGACGCCGACCGGCGACAGCAGCGCGAGATCGGCGCGATAGCGGAAGATCTCGGCGACCGTGCCGTCGCCGACGGTCGCGGCCGCGCGGGTGCCGATCATCCCGCCGAGCAGGATCGTCTCGTTCCTCGCCTGCCCCGGGTCGCTCGACCGCATCTTCAGCGCGACGTCGATCGAGTTCGTGACGATCGTGAGGCCCGACAGCTTCGCCAGTTCCTCGGCCAGCAGCGTCGTGGTCGTGCCCGCGTCGATGAACAGCGTCTGCGAGCCCGTGACCAGCCTGGCCGCCGCACGCGCGATCGCCAGCTTCGCCTTCACGTGGGTCTGCGCGCGTTCGGCGATCGGCGCTTCGTCGCCCACCTGCACCGCACCGCCGTGCACGCGCTTCAGTTCACCGAGCGCTTCGAGATCGACGAGATCGCGACGCACGGTTTCCCGCGACACGTTCAGGTCGGCCATGATCCGGTCGGTGGAAACCCGCTGCATCTTCGATAACAGAAGCCGGATTCTCTGGTATCGCTCTTCTTGCCACATGGAATGTCCTCGGAATGAACGTCAATGTTATTCGAACGGCGAACTACGCAGCGCTCTCCTCCAGTTTTTTGATGCCGACGAGGGTCTGCAGGGATTGACGCACCGCCTGGCACTCGCTGCTCGTCATCTTCGAAAACACCACGTGGATGCGGTCGTCGTCCGGCGCGGCATCGTCCTGTTCGATGATGAACCGGACGATGCGCGCCTGGTCGATGCCGGGCATCGCCTGCAGCGACGTCAGCTTCACGGCGCCGCGGCTCGCGAGGATACGCACGCCCCAGCGCTGCCGCGTCGCGAACAAGCGTTTCTCGATCGGCTTCAGGCCGGCCAGGATCGCGAGCACGATCGCCGTCGCGGCAATTGCGGCCACATACATCCCGCCGCCCACGGCCAGCCCGACCGCCGCCACGACCCACAGGCTCGCCGCGGTCGTCAGGCCGCGGATGATCTCGCCGCGCAGCATGATCGAACCGGCGCCGAGGAAGCCGATGCCCGACACCACCTGCGCGGCGACGCGCGACGGGTCCAGCGACACGTTTTTCGCGTTCTGGACGTCCGCGAAGCCGAACGCCGACACGACCATCACGAGCGCGGCGCCCACCGCCACCAGCATGTGGGTGCGCAATCCGGCCGCCCACGACAGGCGCTCGCGCTCGATGCCGACGAGGCTGCCCAGCAATGCCGCCAGCAACAGGCGGGACACGATTTCCAGCTGACTGATCATTCGAGATCTCCTTGCTTTGCCTGGTCCATCCGATGAAGCGCGGCCCGCATGGGGCCGCCGTCCGGTTCTTCCTGCCTGCCCCGCCCGTTGCCGCACCCGGCACCCGGCGAGTTGTATTTTTGTGCAATCTTGCGATTTTGTGCGTTCTAATATACGGTACGAAAAACTGCAAAGCCAGACCCAAGTTCGTTTGTTTCATCCGATCGGCACGATCAATCGTCAGACCATTCAGGCAACACGATCCGGAACACTTGCTTAGGAGACCAACATGATGAAGAAGGCATGGATGCTGGCCGCAACCCTGCTGGCGGCGCTGGCGACGGCCCCCGCTCACGCATCGGAAGGCGACGTCTGTAAAAAGGTGACGCTCGGCGACGTCGGCTGGAGCGACATCGCGGCCACCACCGGCGTCGCGATGATGCTGCTCGACGGGCTCGGCTACGAGGCGACCAAGACGATCGCGTCGCCGCCGATCGTGCTGGCCGGCGTGAAGAAGGCGCAGATCGACGCGTTCCTCGGCTACTGGGATCCGAGCATGACGCCGACGGTGAAGCCGTTCGTGGACGCCGGCGCCGTCCACCAGTTGCCGGAGCCCAACCTGGTCGGCGCGCGCTATACGCTCGCCGTGCCGCAATACGCATCCGACCAGGGGCTCAAGCGCTTCGCCGATATCGCCAGGTTCCGCGACCAGCTCGACGGCAAGATCTACGGGATCGGCGCCGGCAACAACGGCAACGCGCTGATCCAGCGAATGATCGACAAGAACGAGTTCGGGCTCGGCGGCTTCAAGCTGGTCGAATCGAGCGAGGCCGGCATGCTCGTGCAGGTGACGCGCGCCGTGCAGGAGCACCGGATGATCGTGTTCCTGGCCTGGGAGCCGCATCCGATGAACATCGACTACCGGATCACCTATCTCGACGGCGGCGACACCGTGTTCGGCCCGAACTACGGGTCGGCGAAGGTCTACACGCTCGTCACGCCGGGCTATCTTGAACGTTGCCCGAACGTCGGCCGGCTGCTGACCAACCTGAAGTTCACGACCGACGAAGAGAACCAGCTGATGGTGCCGATCATGAATCACGCGGACCCGGTCGCGGTGGCCAGGGAATGGGCGAAGAAGCATCCCGGCGTGCTGTCGAAGTGGCTCGACGGCGTGACGACCATCGACGGAAAGAATGCGAAGGATGCGATCGAGAAGCGGATCGGCGCGTAAGCCCGCAAGACAAGGAACCCGGCATGTACAAGAATCTCGCGCTGTTCGACCTCGACCACACGCTGCTGCCGCTCGACAGCGACCAGGCCTGGGCCCGCTTCATCTCGCGGGTCGGCTGGCGCGAGGACGACGCGCACGCCGCGCTGATCGACGAGCACTACGGTCATTACGCGGCCGGCACGCTCGACATGAACGCGTATCTCGCCGTGACGCTCGCGCCGCTCACCCGCTATCCGCGCAAGGTGCTCGAGCGCTGGCATGCGCGGTTCATGGACGAAGTGATCCGTCCGGCGATCACGCCGCAGGCGCGAGAGCTGGTCGGGCGGCATCGCGAAAACGGCGATCTCTGCTGCATCGTGACGGCGACCAACGTCTTCGTCACGCGGCCGATCGCGGCCGAATTCGGCATCGAGCATCTGCTCGGCATCGAACTCGATACCGACGACGGCACGCCGGACGGCGCGTTTACCGGCCGCAGCACCGGCGTGCCGAGCTTCCGCGAAGGAAAGATCGTGCGCACGACCGCGTGGCTGGAATCGCTCGGCTACGCGCCGTCGGATTTCGAGCGCACCTACTTCTACAGCGACTCGATCAACGACGTGCCGCTGCTGGATTACGTCACGCATCCGGTCGCCACCAATCCCGATTCGAGGCTTTTGCAGGTGGCAGGCACGCGCGGGTGGCCTGTCATGAAGTTGTTCTGATTCGGGCGATATTCTCTGCTGTCCATTTTCATGTCGGGAGGGGTAATGAAATACGGAACACGCAGCACCGGCCTCGATCATTCAGGAATCCGATTCGAGTCGAATAGAAAGCCTGTCGTCAGGTCGCGCCGTTCGGAAAGCCGCTTTCCGCACTGGCGCGGCGTTTTCATGATCGCGCTGCTGTGCACGCTGGCCGCTTGCGGCGATGGCGACTCGGGCACCGCGGCCAACGTGGCGGCCGCGCGCGCGGCCGCAACGGGTTCGGCATCCACGCCCGTCCTGCACTGCGCGAGCACGTGCCACTGACCGACGCTGGCCCCGGGGCCGGCCATCCACGACAGAGAGCGATCATGCAAAACAAACCCACGACACGACGTCAGTTCCTCGCCGATGCGTTGAAGCTCGCCGGCGCGACCGCGATCACGGGCATGCTGCCCGAAAGCATCGCGCGCGCCCAGGCCATTCCGGCAGCCACCGTCACCGGCACGATCCAGGACGTGAAGCACGTCGTGATCCTGATGCAGGAAAACCGTTCGTTCGACCACTACCTCGGCACGCTGGGCGGCGCACGCGGCTTCGGCGATCCTCGGCCGGTCGTGATCTCGAGCGGATATCCGGTGTGGCGCCAGCCCTGGCTGATGTCCTACGTGTTTCCGTTCAACCCGTCCCCTCCCTCCGGCACGGCGAACGGCGACACCTACTACGGCGACCTGGACCACAGCTGGAACGGCACGCACAGCGCCTGGAACAACGGCCGCTACGACAACTGGGCCGACGCGAAGACCAGCGGCACGATGTACTACTTCACGCAGAAGGACATCCCGTTCTACTACGCGCTGGCGAGCGCGTTCACGGTGTGCGACGCGTACCACTGCTCGATGCTCGGCCCGACGGACCCGAACCGCCTGTATCTGTGGACCGGGTGCTGCGGCAACGTCGCCGGTTACTCGCCGTACACGACGAACACGATGACGGGTACCGGCTGGACCACGATGCCGGAGCGCCTGAACACGGCCGGCGTGACGTGGAAGTTCTACCAGGACAAGGGCAACGGCCTGGATGCCGCGCATGGCTACGGCGAATACAACGGCGCCAAAAGCGATCTCTGGTGGAACGGCAATTACGGCGACAACGTCATCCTGAACTTCAGGCAATACCAGAACCTCGGTGCAGGCGATCCGCTCGCGCCGGCGCTCAACGGCACGCAGATCGACCCGTCAGGCGGCGGCAAGGAATACGACACGAACCTCTTCAGCCAGCTGCGGGCCGACGTCGCCAACGGCACGCTGCCGCAGGTATCGTGGATCGCCGCGCCCTACGCATACTGCGAGCACCCGTCGTGGGCCGCGAGCGGCGGCGAATGGTACGTCAGCAGCGTCCTCGATGCGCTGACGTCGAATCCGACGGTGTGGGCCAGCACGGTGCTGCTCGTCATGTACGACGAGAACGACGGGCTGTTCGATCACATGCCGCCGGCCGTCCCGGCCAGTTCCGCTGCCGGCACCGGCCGCTCCACGGTCTCGACGGCCGCCGAATTCGTCTCCGGCAGCGGCGCCGCATCGGACGGCTCGGCGAGCGGCGACGTGCCGATCGGGCTCGGCCCGCGCGTGCCGATGTTCGTGATCTCGCCGTGGTCGAAGGGCGGCAAGGTCAATTCGCAGGTCTTCGATCACACATCGGTGATCCGCTTTCTGGAAGCGCGCTTCGGGCTACAGGAGACCAACATCACGCCGTGGCGACGCACGGTCTGCGGCGACCTGACATCGGCCTTCGATTTCTCGAACGCCGACCAGACGGTTCCCGCGATCCAGCCGCCGGCAAGCAACATGAACCCGAACGGCTCGACCGTCCCGATCCCCTATCCGACCACCACCGCGGTGCCGGCGCAGACGGCCGGCCGCAGCACCGCCTGCCGCCTGCCCTACGAGTTCTTCGTGCAAGGCAAGGTCAACCGCGCCGGCAACGCGCTGTCGCTGACGATGACCAACACCGGCACCGCCGGCGTCCACCTGCAGGCGTGGGTCGACGGCACGAGCACGATCCCCCGGCATTACACGATCGCGGCCGGCGCGGGCCAGTGCGCGACCCTGTCGGATTCGCTCGCGCTGAATGCCGGCGGCAGCTACGACTATTCCGTCTACGGCCCGAACGGCTTCTTGCAGACGTTCCGCGGCAGCATCGGCTCGTCCGGCAACACGGGATCGACCGCCGAAGTCAGCCTGTGCTACGACGTGGCCAACGGCAACGTACAGATCACGCTCGACAACGCCGCCGGCTCGGTCGCGACGACGTTCCAGCTCACCGACAACGCGTACGGCATGAACACGCGGCAGTCGGTCACCGTTGCCGCCGGCGCGACGCAAGCCGTCACGTGGTACGGCGACGGCGGCTGGTACGACGCCAGCATCCGCGACGCGAACGATCCGAACTTCCTGCGCCGCGTAGCCGGCTGCGTGCAGGCGCAATCCGGCACCCTGCTCACGGATTCGGCGATCGGCAATACCGGCAAGAAGTTCGTTGCGTCGCTCGCGTCGCAGGGCTCGACGTTCGGCACGCTGCGGTTCGACTACGTCGCGCCGCCGTGGAGCCACAGCCCGAAGAACTGGGTGGGCATCTTCGCGCATGGCGCGCAGCCGACCAAGGGCAGCTACAAGTCGTGGGCATACCTGCCGAAAAGCACCGGCTCGCTGCTGTTCTCGTCCACGGCCAACAGCACGCTGGCGTCGGGGCAGTACGACGCGTGGTATCTGTTCGACGACGGCTACACGCCGCTCGCGGGGCCCGTCACGATCAACATCTGACGGCGGCCTGGCCGTGCCGTGCCGGCCGCCTGCGTGGGGCCGGCACGCATTCGGGCGCGACGTGCCGCGTTGCACCCGAATGCGTTTCCCTTCGCCCTGCCCGCGCGACGGGTGCATCGATCAGCCCGTAGAGCGTGACGCTGCTTTGCGCGTGCGCGGCGGCACCGAACATCCCGAGTGCGGCTGCGGCCGCGATGGTCTTGTTCATGTTCACTTCCTGTTGTGGTCGACGCGCGTCTGCGTCGCAGCGTGACGCGCGGCGTGTTGACGAATCACCGACTGATTGACGAACGCGAGCCACCGGATCGCCGCGCGCACATACGCCTCATGCGCACGCACGATGCTTCGCTTCGGTACCGGTATGGGCCTGCTGATGTGGCATGCCGCGAGCGGCCGCCTGTGTTGCAGCGCCGGCGAGCGTGCGCACCGATTGCGCATGCCGCGACGACGCGTTGCTCCGGCGATGCAGGTCAGCATCTCTTCCGGCTTTCGTGGAGCGGGTGGACGACGTAGCGCCTGACGACGCCACGCCCTTCGATATATTTTCCGGAATATATCGAGTCGTCACGAAACGGTAAACAACTATTCGGAATCCTGTCGTCTTTCCTCCGCAGGCGGCCGGCGGTCACCCGGATCGAAGTCGCGACGCACGACGGCCCGCATCGCGTCGATGCCGGCGATGGCCTCATCCCGAAATCCAGCATAATCAGGCGGTTGAAAGTGCGCGCTGGCTGGCGCGCGCATCCCGCACACGTTTGCGTCGCCATCCGGTTCACGGTTTGCCCGCGTTTTGCCGTCACGGGAGGAGCCAGTCTGTGCCGGTCTCGCGCGCGGCGAATTGTGCGGGCGCAAAAATCCGCAGCACGCGCACACTCGATGCGGCGCACCTCATGATGCCGGCGATCGCATCACCGACGACACCACGCCATCCCGCAGAAGACAGGACACCGACACATGGACCGAGCCGAACACATCAGCATCGAACAGACGAACGCGATTCCCGCCGACGAACTGGATCGATGCGACTTCTCGTTCGACATCGCGTGGGAATTGAACGCGCCGTATCAGGACTTGCTCGATCTGCGCGCGCTGCCGGCGCGCCGCAAGCACTACGGCTTCGATCCGGCCGGCTGGGCGGACGAGGCGACCGGCAAAACGGCACTCTTTCGCGCGACGGCCGGCGGCCGGCTCGCCGGGTTCGTGGCGATCAGCCAGAGCTGGAACGGGATGGCCGAGATCGCGGAGCTGGCCGTCGACCGCCGCAGCCGACGGCAAGGCATCGGACAGTTGCTGCTCGCGGCCGCAGAATCCTGGGCGCGCAGCCACGGATTCGGCTTCATGCGGCTGGAAACGCAGTCAAACAACGTCGCCGCGTGCAGCACCTATGCCCGCTCGGGCTTCGTGCTGGGCGGCCACGATCGCCTGCTGTACGCGGACGACGAGAACGACGGTGAAGTCGCACTGTTCTGGTACAAGGACCTGCGCGACGGGCAGACCGCACGGATCCGCACGGTCGACCCGGAATCGATGCGGCCGGCGCGCTGACGCACCGCCGAACGCGCATCACATCCGGATCATGCCCGCGTCGCCACGATGAACAGACGCGGGAACGGCAGCAGCACGGTGCCGTCGGCAAGCGCCTGATAGCCGCCCGGGCCCGCGATCGCGTCGCGATACCGCGCGAGAAACGCCGCGCGCTCGCCGTCGTCGAGCGCCGCGAGGAACGGCCGCAGCGCGCTCCCCTTGAACCACTCGACGACCGCATCGGCACCGCCGCGCAGCGGGTGGTAGTAGGTCGTGCGCCACACGTCCACGCGCGAGCACAGCGGCGACAGCAGCGTGTGGTAATGAAGTGCATCGAACCGCTCGGTGCGCGCCGCGCCTTTCAGCTTGTCCGCCCACGGCCCGGCCGCGGCGACCTCGCGCATCAGCCGATGCGCGGGTTCGTCGAGGTTGTCGGGCATCTGCACCGCCAGATGGCCACCCGGCGCGAGCCGGCCGACGAGCGCCGGAAACAGCGTGTCGTGCGCGGGCACCCATTGCAGCACCGCATTCGCGAGAATCAGGTCGTAGCCGCCGGGATCGTCCCAAGTGGAAATATCCACGACGTCGAAACGCAGGTCCGGCAGGCGCTTGCGCGCGGCGTCGATCATGTCCGCCGACGCATCGATTCCGTGGACCGTTGCGTCCGGCGCACGCGCGATCAGCGCCTCCGTCGAATTGCCGGGCCCGCAGCCGATGTCGATCGCGGTACGGATCGGCGTGTTCGGCACAGCGGCGAGCAGATCGCGGATCGGCCGCGTGCGTTCGTCCTCGAATTGCACGTACTGGGCCGCGTATCGATCGAGTGGGGTCGTCATGTCGTTCTCCTCCTGGTCGGCGTGGACGGCCGTGCCGCTGCCCGCGTGCGCGGTGCGGGGGCCGTCGATGCGAAGCATTCTGCGGTCGTCGTGAAGTTCAGTAAAATGAATTTAATATCGTGATTGATTCAAAATTCTGATGAAGATCGATACGCTCGGTGTCCAGGCTTTCGTCGCGATCGCCGACGGCGGCAGCTTCCGGCAGGCGGCCGATACGCTGCACGTCACGCAGACGGCCATCACGCAGCGGCTGCGCAAGCTCGAAACCTTTCTCGGCGTCGCGCTCGTCGAGCGCACCACGCGCCGCACCACCCTCACCGAAATCGGCCGGCGCTTCCTGCCGCAAGCGCGCCGGCTGCTGAACGAGCTGTCCGACGCGCTCACCGAAATTCGCGAAACCGGCCTGAGCCAGCGCGGCGACGTCACGATCGCGTGCGTGCCGACGGTCGGCGTGCAATACCTGCCCCGCATCCTGCGCGCATTCTCCGCGCACCGCCCGCACGATCGCGTGAAGATCCTCGATCACGCGTCGGCGTCGGTGCTGCAGGCCGTGCTGCATCGCGAGGCCGAGTTCGGCATCGGCATCGCCGGCGACCAGCATCCCGAACTGGTCAACGTCCCGCTGACGAGCGACCCGTATGTACTCGTGTGCCGCGACGATCATCCGCTCGCGAAGCGGCGGCGCATCCGCTGGGCCGCCCTGCAACCGCATCCGCTGATCTTCGCCGGCGAAGTGAGCGGCAATCGCGGGCTGCTCGACGGCGCGCTGAAGACGAGCGGCGTGTCGCTGCATTCGTTCTACGAAGTACAGCGCAGCTCGACGGCGCTCGGGCTCGTCGCGGAGGGGCTCGGCGCGGCGGTGGTGCCGAAGCTCGCGATCCAGAAGAACGCGTACCCGATGATCCGCACGATCGAACTCGTCGAGCCGGCGGTGTCGCGCACGCTCGTGCTCGTCACGCGCCGGAGCGCGCAACTGTCGCCGGCCGCCCGTGCGCTGTACGACATGATCGTCGAACAGGCGACACCCTCTCGATAGTGACAGTCGCGCGTCACGAAGGCCAAGCCTTCGGGTAGTATCGCGTCACGCGGTCGCGACGAACGGTGCCTACCCGGCGCCGCACGCGTCATGCCGCCGCTGCAACGGCCGTTCCTCACCACCCCTGCACGGAGCACCGCATGGCCTATCGCAACTACCACAAGCGCAAGATTGCAGACCGGGAACTCCATCCCGAAACCCAGATGATGTCGTACGGCTACGATCCGTTCCTGTCGGAAGGATCGGTGAAGCCGCCCGTGTTCCTCACGTCGACGTTCGCGTTCCGCACGGCCGAGGACGGCGCCGAATTCTTCGACGTCGTGGCCGGGCGCAAGCCTTCGCCCGAAGGCGAAGGCGCGGGCCTCGTCTACAGCCGTTTCAATCACCCGAACCTGGAGATCGTCGAGGATCGCCTCGCGCTGCTCGACGATTCCGAAGCCGCCGTCGTGACGTCGAGCGGCATGTCGGCAATCGCCGCGATCCTGCTGACGTTCCTGCGGCCGGGCGACTGCGTCGTCCAGTCCGTGCCGTTGTACGGCGGCACCGAAACGCTGATCTCGAAGTTCCTGCCCGAGTGGGGCATCCGCTCCGAAGTGATCGCCGACGGGCTGTCCACCAGCGCGATCCGCGCCGCGCTCGAAGCGGCCGCGCAAAAGGGCAACGTGCGGATGTGCTACATCGAGACGCCCGCCAACCCGACCAACGCGCTGTTCGACCTCGACGGGCTGCGCAGCGAGATCGATGCGTTCGAGGCGCGGCACGGCTATCGCCCGCTGTCGGTCTGCGACAACACGCTGCTCGGGCCGCTGTATCAGAAGCCGTCGCGGCAAGGCATCGACCTGAGCGTGTACTCGCTGACGAAATACATCGGCGGGCATAGCGACCTCGTCGCCGGCGGCGTGACGGGCACCCGCAGCCTGATCACGAAGATCCGCTCGGTCCGCAGCACGCTCGGCTCGCAGCTCGACCCGCATTCGTCGTGGATGATCACGCGCTCGATGGAAACGCTCGTACTGCGCATGCAGCAGGCCGCGCGCAGCGGCAGCGCCGTCGCCCGCTGGCTCGCCGGCAATCCGCATCGGCCGGTGCGCGTGCTGCATCCCGAACTCATCGACGATCCGGCCTACCAGGCCGTCTACCAACGCCAGTGCAGCGGGCCCGGCTCGACGTTCGCGTTCATCCTCGACGGCGGCCGCGAGCAGGCGTTCAGGTTCATCAACCACCTGACGCTGTTCAAGTCCGCGGTCAGTCTCGGCGGCACGGAGTCGCTGATCTGCCATCCGGCATCGACGACGCATTCGGGCGTGCCGGCCGAAGCGCGCGCAGCGGCCGGTGTGTCGGAAGGGTTGATTCGCGTGTCGGTCGGGCTCGAACATCCGGACGACCTGATCGCCGACCTGTCGTACGCGCTGGAGCGTTGCTGATCACACGCTCGTATCCGACGCGAAAAGCGACGGATATTTCAGAGGCCGGTTCGCCGATCCGGCCACTCACGCCAGCTACACGCGAAAGGTGATCGCCACGACAATCTGACCGCACGACGCGCGCCGGCCGAGCCGGTTTTCAAAGCACCTTCACCATGAACACACGCGACGTGCCTTCCGGTTCGCACGGCACTTCGCCGAATGCTTCGTAACCCTGCTTCCGGTAGAAATCCGGCGCCTGGAACGAGATCGTGTAGAGCACCGCCCGCGCGCATCCGCGTCGTTTCGCTTCCGCTTCGGCCTCGCGCAGCAGCCGGCTGCCGAACCCGCCGCCGCGCAGCGATTCGGGCAGGTAGAACAGATCGATGAAGAAGAGGCCGAGCGACGTGCGCCCCGTCAGGCCGCCCACGATCTCGCCCGTCGCGGGATCGGTCACGTACACGTCGAGCGTGGCCGCGTCGGCGCGCCCCGTCATCGCGTGGTTGAATTCGCCGAGCTTGCGGCTGATGAAATCGTGTACCGCCGGCTGTTCGGTGTCGGTCAGTCGCAGGGTAACGTCGGGAAGGGCTGTCATCGGCAGAGCGCGTCAGTGAATGGGCCGCCGGGTGTATCGCACCGTCGGCGGGCGTCGCACGACTATAGCGCGTCGGCCGCCGCGTGGCGACCGCGCGATATCGCGTGCGATGTGGCATTCCCACGCATTGTTCCGCCACTTCGGGAACCCGAAACCCGGCGCCGAAGGCACCGTTGCGAATCGCGGCGGCTGCGCCGCCTTGCACGTGGCGTCGCCACAGTCACCGTAACCGACCCGCTCGGTCATGAGCGCGCACACCGCACACGATCGCCCCGCTTCCCTCCCCGCGAGCAAGCGACCCACGCGAACGGCGGGCCCGTCATGCGCCCGCCGTCGCTTTCGTCGTGCCGTCACACCATCATGCCCGCGCTCACGCCACCGCGAACGCCGCCTTCATGTCGGCCACGCGGCGCCGTTCGCGCGCGATCATCATCCGGTTCACGACGATCACGCCGATCGTTACGGCCGTGATGAACAGCGTCGCCAGCGCATTCATCTCCGGGTTCAGCCCCAGCCGCACGCGCGAGAACACCACCAGCGGCAGCGTCGTCGACCCCGGCCCCGACAGGAACGCCGACAGCACCAGGTCGTCGATCGACAGCGTGAACGACAGCAGCC